>NZ_MUFJ01000037.1:0-30979 GCF_001996245.1 Salinivibrio sp. MA607
GAGTTGAGTTTTATTTTGAGGCAATTTTTCCGAAAATCCCAAACATAGTATATTAACACCAAGAGACAAACCTAAGAATGTAAGAATCATATCATATGCATCTATAAACGCACGAAAATTACTATAATCATACTTTTCATCAGCACTCATATAGTTTTCAATATTTCTAATTACAACAGAGGATCCTTCGTTATAGTCAGAAGAAAGAGCCGCTTGATTTTTTACTACAGTTTTTATTGCTTCAAGCAACTCTCTTTGCCGATAGTGATCATCCATTCCTTTCATCGCATTGACTAGCGGCAWTGCTACACTTGCGAGAAAAATTATGAATAGACCAAAAAAAACACACTCCTTATGAGAGAGCTTTTTTATGAAACAAAAAAACACAATTGCAGCTAGAAGAGGGATGCACAATACGAAAATTGACAACAAAGGCTTTACTAAAGACGAATCCAATTAACTTATTCCTTAATATTAACTGCTCTGTTCGGGATTAATTCGCTCCTGCGTGGGAATGTATGTAGATTTTGAATCATAGGCAGGCTTCGCTACAAGATCACCGAGCAGTGCTTGATCTCTGTTCTAACACTCGTGGACAGCGTCAATACCTTTAGCGAACAAGCCGGTTAAATACTCTAGGCAGCGTAATGTTACGTAGGTGATGGTGCTGTTTGTGTTTGAATAAAAACTAGATATGCATTCCCACGCGGGAGCGTGGGAACGAGACAACGCGTTTGTTAGGCTTACGATGCTTTGGTAATAAGCCATTTTACGAGCCCCGCATTAACTGTAAGATGAGCCATGTGATTAAGACCAATAAATTTCACATTATTAGGAAGTTGGATTTCTTCTAATGCTGAAGTTCCCGTGTGACAGATATAATACATTTCATCGTACTGCGGCATCCCTTCGAATTGTTCGATGTAACCTTTGAACTCATCTTTCGAGGACTGAGATTTAACTTGTATAAAGGCACGCCTTCCGGTTACTGGTGAAATAACATCAAGATCAATCGACTTCTCTACTTTTCCTAAGGTTGCAACTCGTTGCCAGCCAGCATTTGAAAACACAAGGTCGACAAGCAGCTCAAAATCTTGCCACCCGAGGTTTTTAATTAATGGCTTTACACTTGATACTAAGTTATTAAGAGAGTCTAACTCGTTCCCACGCTCCTGCGTGGGAATGCATATGGATTTTGAATCATGGGCAGGATTCACTACAAGATCACCGAACTGAACTAACTCCGTATTTCTTCGTCTCCAGACACCGCCAATACCTTTAGATCATTATCAGCAAGTAAACAGGTTCAATGCCCTACCGAGCGCAGTGTTACACAGTTTATGGAGCTGCTTGTATTTGAATAAAAGCTAGATATTTATTCCCACGCGGGGAGCGTGGGAACGAGAAAAGGTGTCTATTTATAAACAGACATATCAGGTCGCTTGAAAGAGTTAGTTTTGAATTGAACAAGTAATTTCCGTAACTCTATGACTTCATCTCGAGGAAATAAAACGGCTAACTGGCCAACATAGTTAACGTCTAGATGATCACCTAGCACTGGAATATGAGAGATAAAAAAGTGCTCACCCGGTTTTGTACCGAAGATAGCATAGGTATAGCTTCCGACTTTACTAATGTTCTTTGTGATGACATCGCCACGCTTAGTAGCCAGACTATCCCATTCAAGATACTTATCAAGAGCAGCCATAGTTTCATCTACGTCCTCACGATCGACAGTCAGCATGCCAATATCGTCTTGCCCATAACCTTGTACTTTGACTACAAATGTATCTCCCCGAAGGCTTACTTCAGTGGGTCGGTCAAGATAATTCCGAGCCAAACTGTTATATGTATAACCATTTAATCTTGTCTGTATAACTTCATCAGGAGTTATTGAGCAACCAATTAAACCTAGCACAACAATAATCGAGATAAAAAAATTATTTATTTTTTTCATTACCTTTAACCATTTAATTAAAAGATACATTTAAATAAGGAAAGCGTTTACTCCCCAATACTGATAAGCGTAACACTTCACCTCAACTAAGGCGTCATTTTGGGAAACATCAAAGCCATTAAATGTGAAATAGGGCACATCCAATCTCGGCGTCAGTAACGATAATGCGTGCTCGGAATCATTGTTCCGCACAGCTAAATACCGCCCTAACTACCCTAAACTTGATTTGAGACAGAGCTCTTACTCGTTCCCACGCTCCCGCGAGGGAATGTATATGGATTTTGAATTATAAGCAGGATTCGCCACAAGATCACCGAGCTGCACTTGATCTCTATTCTAACACTCGCGGACAACGTCAATACCTTTAGCGAACAAGCCCTAGCCAGCGTAACGTTACACAGGTTATGGTGCTGTTTGTGTTTGAATGATAGCTAGAGCTAGATATGCATTCCCACGCAGGAGCGTGGGAACGAGAAAAATTTAGGATTGACGACATACTCGTTTGTTATGTGTTAATTACGTTCGTTGATGTAGTCGATTGCAAATTCAATATGTGCTATTAGCTCTTCAACACATTTGGGGAAATAATACTCTGCATCATCAGAGTCTAAGTTGTCTTTAGGCAATAACGTATATTCAATTTCATCGTTAAACAAAGGGTAAAGATTATGAGTAAGGTAGTTTCGGCGAACCAGTATAAACGCCAAAACTTCACTAAGTTCATCAGTAACCAATTCCTGTTTTTTACAGCTTCCAACAAGCTGACCTAACATAGCTCGCCTAAGGTTATATCCCACCTTAACACTACTCGCGAGAACAATTGATTTTAATGCTGACTCCAACTTCCCCGACATCAATAACAGTCGCCCCAAACTTTCACAAAAACGCTCACTTTTGAGTAACTCATCGTAAAACTCTAGAGACACCTGAATTCAGATAATAAGTGCAACACTCATGGTTAAACTGGCGAGAGGAAGTCAACTGCTGATAGTGGTACGCTTCTCATCGCCAAAATCAAAACGTGATTACCATGAGTTACCAGCAGTTGACCGAAGGACAACGATACCAGATTTCTGTCCTTTTGGCCCGTGGCTGTTCACAAACAGTCATTGCCGAAACCCTTTGTAAGTCAAAATCAACAATCTCGAGAGAGCTAAGTAGGAACCGATTACCGGACGGCCGTTACGAGCCCGATCAAGCTCAGCAGCTAGCGACAAGTCGACGTATACATGCCGGCAAAAGGCGCATACCTTCGATGACAATCGATTTTGTTAAACTCTGCCTGAACGTTGATTGGAGCCCAGAGCAGATTAGCCATGTGAGCACGCGGTTGGGCATGCCTGTCAGCCATGAATGGATTTATCAATATGTGGCAACGGATAAAGCGGCTGGCGGCAAACTGTATACGTCATTGCGCCAAGGGCACAAACGCTATCGTAAGGGCAAAACAAGCAAGCGCTGTGTGATACCAGACCCCGTCTCTATCGATGAGCGACCAGCCATTGTTGATACGCGTGAGCGTTTTGGTGACTGGGAAATCGATACTGTTTTGGGCAAACACGGCACAGGCGCGCTTGTCACCATTGCTGAACGAACCAGTCGTTTTTTCTTGGTAAAAAAGGTGAGCAGCAAAAGCGCTGATGCTGTTCGAGATGTCACCATTGAGCTACTTCGACCGTACGCCGCGCATGTGCACACAATCACCGCGGATAATGGTTCAGAATTTGTCGGACACAAGGCAATAGCCGAGGCATTAGAGACAGAGGTTTACTTTGCTCACCCTTATTCATCCTGGGAGCGAGGTTTAAACGAAAACAGTAACGGGCTGCTCAGGCAGTATATTCCCAAAGGCACTGACCTGCGGGAAATCACTGAAGAAGAGGTGATGCAAGCTGTGGCCCGCTTGAATGCTCGACCAAGAAAATGTCTTGGTTTTAGGCAGCCTAGCGTAATCTTTAACAAGTTATGCCAGGCTGCAGACGAGAGTGTTGCACTTCGCGGTTGAATCCGCGCATTGCTAAATTACTCCTTTACACATAACGCCCAAAGCAGCGGTGCGAAGCATCCGCTGCCTTTGTTTGTTATGCCTATTAACGGTTGGGATATGGATCCTGCCGATCATCACCTTGTCCGCTCAAAATATGCCAGCAGTTTTTGGTGTGAGTAGACTGATTACTCTTAGGGCATGGAGGCAAAGAAGTTTTCGACTGATTAGAGTACTCATAGCCACAGTCTCCGCACTTATAGGTGCCAGCAGAAACATCACTTCCATAGGGAACACATCGCTTTTGAACCATTTTTATATCCTCTTTAGTTTTTGAATTCCATCTCTTGATGGCATTGGTACACACTTACTACTTGTGTGGCATAACATTGTATTATTGCGCGCGCTCGGTTTTCCAAAACCGTTATACCCCGAGAATTACCCATAACATCATGATAAAAATGAAATTTTACAATTTTATCATCAAGTTTTCAGCGATAATAGTGTGCGTGCCTCCTATCTCCGCTCGGGCGTTCACACTATCCCCAAGCGTTGAACTGTAACCACATGAATAATAAATTATTTTTATCGCCCATTCCGAGATAGTGTGAACCTGTCACAGATAAACGTGCACGCTTTTGCCTGTATCTAGCCAATAAGCTGGTTAACCATCCATCCATTCACCACGCTACCGCCGATCAGTTGTCGGCACCTAACACGCCATCTATTGGCTAATTTGCGGGTTAGTGTATCAAGCGCTGTGTTGCTTTTCGTGCGCTATTGTCCAAAGTGTTAGATAAGCCATAGTTTGTGAAATGGGTGCAAAAAAAAGCGGCCTGGGTGGCCGCTTGGGGTCTCAACGTTTTGTGTGCCTTACCGCGCAAAGCGGGTGGCGTGGAAGGCGAGGTGTTCATCAATAAAGGTACTGATGAAAAAGTAGCTGTGATCGTAGCCGGGCTGCATGCGCAAGGTAAGCGGAGAGTTGTGTTTCTCTGCCGCTTGTTTTAGGGCTTGCGGGTTAAGCTGCTCGACTAAAAAGCCGTCTTTGTCGCCTTGGTCCACCAGCATCGGCATGGCGGTGGGGCGTTGGGCGAGTAACACGGTGGCATCGTAGGCTTGCCATGTTTGTTCGTCATCGCCTAAATAAGCGCTAAAGGCCTGTTTGCCCCACGGGCACTCGGTGGGATGACAAATGGGGCTGAACGCGGAAATGCTGCTGTAGCGTGAGGGATTACGCAAACCTATCACTAGCGCGCCGTGGCCGCCCATGCTGTGTCCGGCAATCGCGCGCTGGTTGTTGACCGCAAAGTGCGATTCAATCAGCTCGGGCAGCTCATTGGCGACGTAGTCGTACATCTGGTAGTGCGACTGCCACGGCGCCTGGGTGGCATTAACATAAAACCCCGCCCCTTGGCCGAGATCGTATTGATCGGCGTCCGCCACATCGTCGCCGCGCGGGCTGGTGTCCGGCGCCACAATCGCCATGCCCAAGGTGGCGGCTTGTTTAAACGCGCCGGCCTTTTGCATAAAGTTTTCGTCGGTGCAGGTCAGGCCCGAGAGCCAGTAGAGCACGGGCACCGGTTGGGTGTTGGCTTTCTCAGGCAGAAAGATCGCAAACGTCATTTTGCCGTTGGTGGCACTAGAGTCATGCTGCCAACGTTGGTGCCAACCGCCTGCGACTTTGTTTTCGCTTATTTTTTCTAGTTGCATGGTTATTCTGCCGCCGCGTTGCCACGGCGGCCGTCCTGTTATTGATCCATGTGGATCACGCTGCGAATGCTTTTGCCTTCGTGCATCAGTTCAAAGGCGCGGTTCACTTCATCAAGGCCCATGGTGTAGCTGATAAATTCTTGCAGGCCAAACTCACCATCGAGGTAACGCTCAACAATGCCGGGCAGCTCTGAGCGGCCTTTTACGCCACCAAACGCCGAGCCTTTCCAAACGCGCCCTGTCACCAGCTGGAATGGACGGGTTGAAATCTCTTGGCCGGCGCCAGCAACCCCAATGATCACTGACTCACCCCAGCCTTTGTGGCAGCATTCCAGCGCTTGGCGCATCACATCGACATTACCGATACATTCAAACGAATAATCAACGCCGCCGTCGGTCATCTCGACAATCACTTGCTGGATTGGCTGATTGTAATCTTGAGGGTTAATCACATCGGTGGCACCCAGCTGCTTGGCAAGGGTGAATTTGCTTTCATTGATATCAATGCCAATGATGCGGCTTGCGCCGGCCATACGGGCACCGATGATGGCTGACAGGCCAATGCCGCCCAAACCGAAAATCGCTACGGTATCGCCTTTTTCTACTTTGGCGGTGTTCATTACCGCGCCCATACCGGTGGTGACACCACAGCCAAGCAAGCAAACTTCTTCCAGCGGCGCGGCTTTGCTCACTTTCGCCAATGAGATCTCTGGCAATACCGTGTATTCGGAGAAGGTCGAGCAGCCCATGTAGTGGAAAATGGTCTCGCCGTTAATCGAAAAGCGCGAGGTGCCATCGGGCATCAGGCCTTTGCCTTGGGTTTCACGCACCGCGCCACATAGGTTGGTTTTGCCAGATAGACAGAATTTACACTCGCCACATTCGGCAGTGTAAAGCGGGATCACATGGTCGCCCACTTCGACGCTGGTCACGCCCTCGCCGACCATTTCAACAATGCCACCGCCTTCGTGGCCAAGAATAGAAGGAAATACCCCTTCAGGATCGTCACCCGATAGGGTAAAGGCATCGGTATGACATACACCGGTAGCGACGATTCTGACAAGGACTTCACCTGGCTTAGGTAACTGAACGTCGACCTCTTCCATTTTCAGTGGTTCACCTGGCCCCCATGCGACCGCGGCTTTTGATTTGATATGCGTTTGTCCCGGCTTGATTGTTAGTGCCATTGGAGAATCCTTTTTGTTCACGATTACGACCTGACTATGCTAACTAAGTTAGTTTTAGTTATAATCTGGCAAAATTGAAAATCATTATTTCACTTTCGTAATAATATGTGTCAGTGAATATAGACAGGGTAGACGGTAATGGCACCCCATTGGGAAGGATTAAACGAATTTTTATCGGTGGCCGAGCATGGCAGCTTTACCCAAGCGGCTAATAAATTGGACATCACGGTGGTGTCGGTAAGTCGTCGGGTGGCTGCGCTTGAGGCGTATTTGGGGGTGAAGCTGTTTCATCGCACCACCCGCAAAGTGTCACTCACCGACGAAGGTGAGCTCTATTATCAACGCTGCCGCCCACTGCTCGCGGCCTTGGTCGATGCTGAGCAAACCATTACTCAATCGCAAGCGCTTCCTTCTGGGCTGGTCCGCGTCACTGCGCCGGTGAACTTTGGTGAGCAATATATTGCCCCTTTACTTGCGCCATTTTTAACCGCTTACCCGCAAGTGTCGATCGATTTACACCTGACTAACCGACGCGTAGATCTAACCGATACCGGCACCGATGTGGCAATTCGTATTGGTCACTTACCCGACTCGAGCCTTAAGGCAAAACGGTTGGGATCGCGCCAATTAACCATTTGTGCCAGCCCTGGCTATTTAGCCGCTCATGGCTCTCCTGATTCACCCAGTGCACTCAGTCGCCATACCTGTTTGGTGGGATCAAATGAACATTGGCATTATCAAAGCAGCGGTAAAATTCGCACACTGACCGTATCGGGAAAGTTACGCTGTAACTCTGGTGTGGCCTTACTCGATGCGGCTAAGCATGGTCTAGGCTTGGCGCAGCTGCCCCATTATTATGTGCAGGCAGCATTGGCAAACGGCGAACTGGTTGAGGTGTTAACGGATTATCGGGTAGACGATGAAGGTATTTGGGCGCTCTACCCCAGCGGACGCCAGTTACAGCCCAAGGTAGCCGCGTGGTTAGAGTTTCTTGCCGACCACCTGCCCGACCACCAGCTGCGTACAAGCACGTCTGCATCAATGGGCGCACGATAGAAAAATCGCCAGCACGGGGCTGGCGATTGTTGTACGCGCTCATTCCAAGATGAATTAATGACGCGACGCGCGCAAGGTACCTGTTGTCGGTTTAATTGCCGAGATTTTAAAGGCGCCGACATGTTGGTCGAGCGTTTGTGCCAGACCGGCTAAGTCTTGACTGCTGGCCTCTAGACTATGGCTATCTTCCAAACCGGCTTGTGCCGCTTGGTTAACATTATCCATGTTGACGTTGATTTCATTCGCCACGCTCGATTGCTCTTCGGTCGCGGTCGCAACATGGGTATTCATATCTAAGATGGTGCTTACCTGCGTGGCAATGCTTTCTAGTGCTGTCAGTGCTTGCTCAGTGGCACGGTTACCCTCGGTGGTCAATGCCTTGCTGGTATCCATGGCATCAACGGCATTTTTCGCTTCTTGCTGCAGCTGATCAATGGTCGATTGAATTTCTTCGGTCGATTGTGAGGTTTTAGTCGCCAGGCTGCGCACTTCATCGGCGACCACCGCAAAGCCACGTCCAGCCTCACCAGCACGTGCCGCTTCAATCGCTGCGTTCAAGGCAAGCAAGTTCGTTTGCTCAGAGATCCCGCGAATCACATCCAGAATCGAGACAATCGACTGAGTTCGCTCGGCCAACGAGGTGATCACCGTTGACATATTATCCATCTCAGTGTCGAGTTGGTTAATCGTCGCGGTTGCCTCGGTCAAGGTTTGCTTGCCGGCTTCGGTTTCGCTGTTCGCCGATGAGGCCGAGTCCGCCGCGCTAGACGCACTTTGCGAGATCTCATTAATGGTGGCGATCATTTCGTTCATTGAGGTGACCACCAGCAAGGCTTGCTCGCTTTGTGACTCACCGCGCTTTAATGACTGCGCTGCTTTATCGCGCAATGATCCCGCCGAGCGGCCAAGCTCTTCACCGGTTTCGACCACGTTAGCAATGATTTGGTCGATTTTATCCACAAAGGTGTTAAACGCCTCTGAGATGCGAGTGATCTCGTTATTGCCGGTCACGGGCAAGCGCACGGTAAGGTCACCATCGCCTTTCGAGATATCTGCCAGCGCATATTCTAAGCCTTTAAGCGGCGCGAATAAACGGCCGAGTAGCCACACCAGTACCAAGGTACAGCCGATAAAAATCAAGCCAATCGCGGTAAGCTGGGCGATGGCGATACCATTGGCGGCAGCATCGACTTCGGTGATGGGAATGCCGACATCGAACGCGCCCCAAAGACGGCCATCGACGTACACCGGCATCATGATGTCGTACACCCATACATCTTGCACATCGGCGTACCAGCGCGAATGCTGGGGCTGACCCTGGCCGGCACCGGCGACGGTATAATTATCGCTGTACACCTTATCAATTTTCTGTCTATCGCTATGGGCAATCGCTTTGATGTTTTTATCAATCATCACTGCGTAGCTGATGTCGTCTCGACCTTTAAGATCGGACACCATGTCTTGCAGATCAGCGGTAGGCGTGGAGGAGTTTTCTAAGATGTATTCCGCACGGTCGGCAAGTAGCTCAGCCTGTGCTTGCGAACGTTTAAGAATAATGCTGTCTATCTCGTCATGCGAGATAAAGGTAGTGGCCGTGATGCTTGCAATGGCCGCAACCGCAAACATGGCACAGACCACGATCAAAATGAGTTTTTTCACTACGCTGCCTTTTTAAATGATGGGGAAGGACTAAAGCCGTCACAACCGGCGCGTAATGTGCCGAAAAATTCAGTGTCGAATAGGATGAGAGACGGCTGACTTCCTCTCTGTACATAATTGTTAAACAGAATCATAGCGGTAGGTCATGGGTTAAACAAGTGATGCTTCGCAAAAGTGAAATTGGGCTGAGAGGTTAGCCGCAAAAATCATGATTATTAGTTGACTGAAGCGAAGCATGTTCGTGCCCAGCATAATCGGCAGTTAAGTGACGCCAAACCGCGTTGCCGGGAAGTAATTAAGTAATTTATGCACGATAAAGCAAAGCATCAAGGTGAGTACAATGGCGACTAAGTTGCTGCTGACTCGATATAAGGCATCGTACATAAAGTCTTGGTTGGGGCTTAAGTATTGCCCGAATAAGATCCCGAGCGTTGCCATGGCCCCAAACCCCACGCCTGAGCCACCGGCCTCTTTTAAATGCGCTTTAGCAAACAACATGGTGCCTATCCAAAGCAGCGGGATCACCAAGATCAGCACGTTAAACCAATCGTATAAAATAACTTGGCAGCCCACCCCATACACCACGCCCAACACAGTGCCAATCGCCCGTTTACGCGCATAACTGAGCGAGCCGTTCCAATGCATCGGGAACAGCAACAACACGGTGGTGGCTTGTGCTGAAATCGAATCGCGCAAATCAAACAGCTGAAAGATAAAAAACGAGACCGTCGCCAACGTCGCGCCCATGAGTGCTTCATGCCGCATCCGATGGGATTGTTTTCCCCCTGCGGGTGCAGCAGGCGGCTGGCGCGGCGTGACATCAGGAATTAACCAGGTGACGAGATACGCCACTGCGACCGATAACACATTCGCGCCCAGGTTACCGAAGATTAAGGTATTGATCGGTAAATCGGGATAACTCGCAAAATGAAGCATGATGCTAAGGCTTAACACGCTGTTGGCACCAAAAAGAAAAAAGCGCCCTTTTGACATGCAGGCAAATTTGTAGGTGAACAACAAGAATACCAAAGGCGTCATTAACCCTGGATGCGCGCCAAATAATCCGCCCAGCAGTCCAACTTCTAACCCACTGATCACTGCTGAGGCCAAAAGCTGACGCGCGGCACGGCCATTGATCACCGGGACAAGGCCGAGCAGCAACATTGGAGTGACGGTAAAAAACACCCCAAAGCTGCAGTCGAAAAACTTACAAATCGCGAATCCTAAGGTCGCGCCGGTGGCTATGCGCGCACATTGGCGTACATCATTATCGCTTAACGGGTGATGCCATAAATTCATTGCACTCGCCCTTAGTAGATGTAATGCAGCATACTCAGAAAACCCACTTGTGCTTTTGCGAGGAGACCGCTTATCGCATGATCAGGCACCAGTTGTACCGTGGCGCGAGCACCCGTGGGGAGGGCATGAGATGGCCATTCATCAAGTTGAATGTGCAGACGCATACGCTGTGCATCGCGTACCCACCGATTGGAATTGGTGGGTGAGGCTAACTGGCCATTAGCATCGATTTGACCTGCACTGACCCCCGCATCAACACTGGTAACATGGCCGGTATATAAAGCGCCGGGCTCACTGTCAAACGCCACTAGCGCGGTATAACCTGCCTCAATATCGCGCACACTTTTCTCACGAAAATCGGCAATCACTTGTGCACGTTCTGACACCAATGCCATGATTGGCTGGCCGGCACTGGCATAGGCGCCCACGTCTAATTGCAGGTTGGTCACTACGCCGTCATGGCTGGCTTTTACGGTGGTATACGATTGATTCAATTGCGCTTTCTTTAACTTGCTCAATGCCACTTGTTCGGCAATGTTGCTGGCACCATCACCGCCCCGTTGAATTTGAAGCGCACTGACACGCGCTTTGGCAGCTTCCCATTTGGCGCGTGCAGTATCGGCCGCGCTGATCGCATCGTCACGCTGCTGCTGCGACACACCATTTTTAGCAAATAGAGCTTTTAATCGTGTTGCTTCGCGTGCTTTTTGTGCCAATACCGACGCGAGCGCCGAGACATCTTGGCGCGCGGCCATCAAGGAGGCATCGRGCTGAGCATTGCTTTGTCTGGCCTGGGCAAGTGCGAGCTTTGCTTGGTCGACGGCAATACGGTAAGGCGCGCTTTCAATCCGAAACAGCACATCACCTTGGTGAACGTCTTGGTTGTTGTCGACCGCAAGCGCGCTGACTGGGCCACTCACTTGTGGTGCCACTTTGGTGACGGTGCGTGTCACCATCGCATGAGGCGTGAGTGGCATCGTATTATCTGCGATTAAAAAATAACCGAAAAGGATCAGAAAACTGAGCGCCGCTATTTTTACCCAGCGAGAAAATTTTTCATCCGGTGTCATTCGTGCTTATTACCTTTACTTATCTACATCATTATTGATTAGTGTTGCACTGGAAAGTATCGCGCTGAACAGCGTCGCCCTAACAAGAACAAGGTATCGCCTTGCTTTTTATTCATCTTGAGAAGACGTTACGTAATCGAGTGCGTTTTGATTGATGGTGACCAATACACGCTCTAAAGCCTCAAAATCTTCAGCGGCGATACCAGACAACAAATGTTTGCGTACCCGCAACACCCGCGCTTCGATACGCGACATTAATTCACAACCACTGTCGGTGACATGGACGGTTCGGGTGCGTTTATCTTCGGGTAAGCAGCGCCGTGTGATCAGCCCTTGTTCCTCAAGGTGCTTTAACGTGCGCATTAACGAGCCCAGCTCAATCTCTAACGCTTGCGCCAACTCACTTTGGCTGATGCCATCGCCCAATCGACGTAACATCCACAGCGCACTCCAGCGCGGATAACTGAGCCCAAGTGGTTCAAGCTCGGAATCGGCTACGCGTCGCCATAGTCGTGCGGTCCGTCCTAGATGTTCAGCTATCGACATATGTTCTGGATGTGAAGCGGTCATGCGATCTCTCCCTCAATCGTGCGGATTACTTAGCCTGCTAAGTAATAGAGAACAAGCAATATAAAATAGTTAGCAGGCTAAGTAAATATAAAAGTGATATAGATCACATAAAAATCGAAGAAGTTCGGCTTCGTGCTTGCTCGCTGAGACCGAACAACTCTGATAACCTAATCATCGTCATCTTTCTGTTTATAAAGGCATTACCATGCAAGATCTTTATGATCGTTATATCCGTTATCGCAGTCACCGTGTTGAGGTCCCACTGGATCACAGTGACGCCAATAGTACGCCGATCACTATTTTTGCTCGTGAAGTGGTTGATACGCGCCATCACGAAGCAGATCTGCCGTGGCTGGTGTATTTTCAAGGTGGGCCAGGCATGGAGTCTCCCCGCCCCAACGGCGCCACAGGTTGGCTAAAACGCGCATTAGACGATTATCGCGTGTTGTTGCTCGACCAACGCGGCACGGGCTTAAGCGCGCCGGTAAACCACCAAACGCTTGCCTATCTCACACCTGCCGAGCAAGCAGCGTATTTGAGCCATTTTCGCGCCGACAGCATCGTGAAAGACGCCGAGTGTTTACGCGAGACGCTAGGCATCAAGCAATGGGCGATCCTCGGGCAAAGCTTTGGTGGGTTCTGTGCCCTCACCTATTTGTCGTTCTTTCCGCAGTCCTTGTCTCGCGCGTTTGTCACCGGCGGCATTCCACCGATTGAAGGACATGCCGATGCGGTGTATCAAAAAACCTATCAGCGAGTGGAAGATAAGAATCAACAGTTTTTCGCCCAATTCCCGGACGCACAAGCCCGCTGTCACGAGATTGCCCAGTATCTGCAAAACAATGCGGTGACACTGCCAAACGGTCAGCCGTTTACGGTGGAGCAGTTCCAAACTATTGGCCTGAACCTTGGCCGCGGCCATGCCGGGCTGCCGCTGTATTACTTACTAGAACGAGCCTTTATARAGGTGAATGGCGAGCGTACCTTAAGCTATCCGTTCTTAAATGCGATGCAGGCTGACCAAGGGTATTTAACCAACCCGTTTTACGCTATTTTGCATGAATCGATTTACTGCCAGCAGCAGGCGTCGCAGTGGTCAGCCCATCGGATGCGCGATCAATTCCCGCAGTTCCACTATCAGCCCGATCAGCCGTTCCGTTTTACCGGCGAAATGGTTTACCCGTGGATGTTTGATCAACTGGCAACCCTTAAACCGCTCAAAGACGCGACGATGTTGCTGGCAGAAAAGAGCGATTGGCCGGCGCTTTATGATCTCGAGGTACTCAAGCGCAATACGGTGCCGCTCGCCTGCGCCACCTACGTCGATGACATGTTTGTTGAGTTCGATTATTCCCGTCAAACCTTGGCGCAGATTGCCAACAGCCAAGCGTGGATGACTAACGAGTACGAGCACAATGGCATTGGTGTTGATGGTGAGCGGATTTTAAGCCGTTTGATTGAGATCGGCGATCATATTGCCGCAACCCAAGCGCCTGGTCGCGGTTGATTCGCACCGCTGCGGCCAATGGTGTCGCAGCGGATATTTTGTCCCTAACAAACTGTGATCTAATTCAAATCAATTATTCAGGGACTGGGAGGTGGTACGCTATCACTCAATACGGACTCCCCCAGTGAAACGTCTGAAAATATGCCCTTATCGTTATCGCCGCCCCGTATCGCTTACTCCAGGGATTTTTATCTTGGCTAGCCGAATAATTAGACACCGGTCAAGCGCTTGCATGTTAGGTGAATTGGCGTAGTATAAATGCGTTCTCTCGGGGAACAGGACGTTCCCAGCACGGTGTCGGCGCAAGAATGAGTGCCCCCATACATCGTCATTTTTCTTTTCAAACTTTGCGTTCACATAGATGAAAATTGTAAGTAAAACAGGCAAGAAAAGAGCCATCTTTTATAAATCTAGCGTTTTCTTTGATAAATTATGGTCACGCGACAAAACGCCCGTTTCTATTCTTTTGCTCGCCGTTGTCATCGGCTTTTTAGGCGGCGTTGTTGTCACCCTTTTCGAACTCGCGATTCATACCCTCTCTCAGTCAAGAACTGACTGGCTAGACAGCAACATTAGCTCAATGATTCCATTGGGATTACTCGCTTTTATTATCAGTGCCGGCCTGGCCTTAATGGGCTATTGGCTTGTTCATCGATTTGCGCCCGAGGCCGCTGGTTCAGGGATCCCTGAGGTGGAAGGCGCGATGGAAGGCATTCGACCTACGCGGTGGTGGCGGGTAATCCCAGTGAAATTTTTCGGCGGTTTAGGTGCGCTAGGCTCAGGGATGATCCTCGGACGAGAAGGTCCTAGTGTGCAAATCGGTGCCAATATTGGTCGCATGGTCACCGATACTTTCCGCATTAAAGACAGAAACAGTAACCAAACACTGCTTGCATCCGGGGCTGCCGCCGGTCTCGCCGCGGCGTTTAATGCCCCCCTTGCGGCGATCATGTTCGTGGTTGAGGAAATGCGACCTCAGTTTCGCTATACCTTGATCTCGATAAAAGCAGTGATCATTGCCGCCATCATGGCCGATATCGTTTTTCGCTATATCAATGGCCAAGAGGCAGTGATTGTTCTACCCCAGTACGAGACACCACCACTTGCCTCTTTATGGTTCTTTCTCGCACTAGGTTGTTGTTTTGGCGTGTTTGGCGTGCTGTTTAATTTTTTGATTATGCGGTGTCAGGACTTTTTCCAACGTTTTTATCAAAAAAGTCAAAAACGAATCTGGCTAGTAGGGGCCACGCTAGGCGGTTTCTTTGGCTTATTGCTGATCTATGCCCCAGAGCTGACCCATGGCGGCATTAACTTAGTGCCAGATTTTGTCAGCTTAAACTATTCCATCAGTGCGCTGCTGTTTATCTTTATGGCGCGTACGCTGCTGACAGTGATTTGCTTTAGCTCCGGCGCGCCAGGCGGCATTTTCGCCCCAATGCTGGCGCTAGGCACCTTGCTAGGGACGGTTTATGGCTTAGTGGTTGCCAATATGTATCCGGATATGGGCATTGAACCGGGCATGTTCGCGATTGCGGGCATGGGCGCTTTGTTCGCCGCGACCGTACGCGCGCCTATCACGGGGATTTTGTTGGTGATTGAGATGACCAATAACTACTATCTGATTTTGCCGCTGATTATTACCACCCTCGGCGCCACCCTTGT
The DNA here is from genome assembly GCF_001996245.1 of Salinivibrio sp. MA607. Taxonomy (NCBI): domain Bacteria; kingdom Pseudomonadati; phylum Pseudomonadota; class Gammaproteobacteria; order Vibrionales; family Vibrionaceae; genus Salinivibrio; species Salinivibrio sp. MA607. The sequence goes on from NZ_MUFJ01000037.1 coordinate 15,662, forward strand.
TGCACAATTACTTGGCGGCCAACCGATTTATACCGAGCTATTACGTCGCAAAGTGCGCGAGCAAAAGCTGCGGGTTGAGCAACAGCCATAATCACAATCCATATTTGGCAAGGATAGCGGCGGTCGTGCCGCTATCTCTCATGTCCTTCAATGCGGTATTTAGCTGTGCAACTAATCGCTGATGGCGTTGATGAAAGACCAGAAAAACCGAGAAAGACGCAACCGGTTTATCTCCCATACGAACATAAGTAAGCTGGTCCTTTTCGATTATACTTTTGATTCTTCCATAACCTATCATTGCTTTAACACGGTGGCTATTGACCATATTTAGTGCAGCGCGTTGTGTTCTGGTTGTTATAAGCTGCCACTGGTAGCGTTTCGCAATTTCTTCGACTACTTGATCACCAATGACTCCCACAACATATTGGTAATCTTCCGGCTCTAACACATGTGTGTATCCAAAGAGGTAATAGTCTACCGACAACAATGGTTCTCGCGGATATAACGCTTTGGGGATATCTTGATAGGCTAGCCGTGTTCGGCCAAAGTCAGCATCAATAATGCCTTTTTTCAGTGCATTTTCGGCCCGCGCAAGTGGCATCTCTATCCATGTGAGTTCAATACTCGTATCGATAATAGTGAATGCCTGCTCCACGATCGCTTTAGTCACCAAAGAAACAGAATCGGTCTCATCGCGGTAAGCAATCGTTAGTGTATTTGCCATGACATTCAACGGTAGCCAGCAGGCTACAAGTATCCACCATCTCGTCACATTGCCATCTCAGGTTGCCTTTGGACTCTTAGACATTAGAAGACAGAGGAAGCACCGTCAATGTATGACACGTGACGCTGTCACTCTTTGCTTTTATCATGCCTATTGATTGAATCACCGACATGCTCTTTAGTGACGTTTGCAATATTGATCGCGCGCTGAGGCAGCTCGCGTCCGGCAAGAGAGGAGAGATATAAGGTTTCACTGACCGGTGTCGGTAAGTAATGAGCTTTAATGGCCGCTTGTTGAGCAAAAGCCGCGACAGCATTGGCGGGCAAGACGGTAAAGCCAAGTCCGCGTGCAACGGGTAGTAAGATAAGACTTATTTGGTTAGAAAAACCAGATTGCTTAACGGGGCGTAACTGCGCCGTTTGATATTGCTCGAAGTTCGCCCCAAGTAATAACTCTGCGTGATGCCTAGCATCTGGGTGATCAATGAATCCAAGTTGGCAGAGTGTTTCCCATGTAGGGTCTTTAATATGGCGCGGTGTCACCAGCAATAACGGCTCTTCGCCAATGGGTTCAGACTGAATATTCGGGTCAACTGGACAAGCCGTTGTTAGGCCAATATCAATGGTGTTATTTAAGATAGCCTTGTGAACATCGCCATTTGGCGCAAATCGATAGTTAATCGTAAGGGCAGGATATGTCACCTGAAGATCGAGCAAACGCGTATACAAGCGGAGCCCGACACTTCCCGGCGACATAATGCGTACCTCGCCTTCATAGCCGGGATCGCGACTGATGGTTACAGCAAGATTATCCAACGTTTGTAGCACGTCCTTCCCTTGACGATAGAGTTGTTGTCCTGCCTCGGTCAGCACCACGCCTTTCTTTCCTCGAATGACCAACGTTGAAGATAATGACTCCTCAAGCTTTCGCACGTGCTGGCTTACGCCAGACTGCGTCATATAGCATTTATCAGCGGCCTTAGTAAAAGTGCCAACATCTACCAGGGTGCAAAAGGTTTTCAGCCAAACAGGGTTAACCATAACAAAATGTCATCACAATCATTGCAAACCATAATTTAACATTATGGTTTAGGTGCCTCATGCTTGCAAACAATGAAGACGTAAGCAGAGAGGAACAAATGATGCAGACCCCTTACCCACGTACATTTTCACACATTGGTATTTCCGTCCCTGACTTAGAAAAAGCCGTTGAGTTTTACACGCAGGTGCTTGGTTGGTATCTCATCATGGTGCCTACTGAGATTGTTGAAGACGACAGTGCAATCGGCGAAATGTGCACCGATGTGTTTGGCCAAGGTTGGGAACGTTTTCGCATTGCCCATTTATCGACAGGTGACCGCGTTGGTGTAGAGCTATTTGAGTTTAAGGATCAGCAAAACCCTGACAACAATTTCGAGTATTGGAAAACGGGCGTATTTCACTTCTGCGTGCAAGATCCAAATGTTGAAGCATTAGCCGAGCGTATTATTGAAGCTGGCGGTAAGAAACGGATGGAGAAACCACGCTATTACTATCCTGGAGAGAAGCCCTATCGCATGATCTATATGGAAGACCCATTCGGCAATATCTTGGAGATCTACAGCCACAGCTACGAGCTGATCTACAGCGCAGGAGCATATTAACTCTTCCACCTGCGATAACAGCTTTGGTACTTTCAATAAACAGGCTCAACGTGATTGAGCCTGTTTACTGCTTCAATACGACACCGACCAAACCGTCACTATTCGTAACAAAAAAACAAACGTGATACAGATCACTCAATGAATTAATATCGACCAGGCAAACAGTGTGATATTAGTCACTCTGATTTTTTATTTCACTGTTCTAAAAAAATAAAGAGTGATCTATATCACTATAAATTTTATAACGCAAAGACAAAAAATGTGATAATGATCATTATAATTTTTGTTGACAATGTTGTTTTTTTAGTTTTGTACTAAACTTTCATGTTATTTTTGTGACAGGTGTTGGGATAAAATATAGTTGCGACGTGAATAGTGAGAGGTGGGTCAACAAATCCCCGTTATCAGTTCTCTCGAAAAAATGTGTGGTAAATTGACTGAGTACTAACTAGCCAGACGGTTTTGGCGAACCGTTCTACCACACACGTTCAGTGAGAACATCAAACGGGGTATTGTTATGATATCATCTGACACCAAGATCAAGATACAGAATTTTGGTCGCTTCCTTTCAAATATGGTGATGCCCAATATCGGCGCATTCATCGCGTGGGGGATTATTACCGCACTATTTATTCCGACCGGTTGGGTACCCAATGAGACATTGGCGGCCATGGTCGGCCCCATGATTACCTACCTACTACCACTGCTGATCGGCTACACCGGCGGTAAACTTGTTGGCGGCGAACGCGGCGCTGTTGTCGGCGCGATTACCACCATGGGGGTGATTGTCGGGACTGACATTCCCATGTTTATGGGCGCGATGATAGTTGGTCCATTCGGCGGCTGGGCCATTAAAAAATTCGATGCTTATATCGATGGCAAAGTGAGAAGCGGGTTTGAGATGTTAGTGAATAACTTCTCTGCCGGTATTATCGGTATGCTTTGCGCGATTATCGCTTTCTTCCTCATCGGCCCGTTCGTAAAACTGTTGTCCAATGGTCTGGCTGCGGGCGTTGAATTTTTGGTCTCAGAGCACTTGTTACCGCTGACGTCGGTATTTGTTGAACCCGCTAAGATCTTGTTTTTGAATAATGCGATCAACCACGGCATTTTCTCTCCTCTGGGCATTCAACAAGCATCAGAAGCAGGCCAGTCGATTTTCTTCCTCATTGAAGCGAATCCAGGTCCAGGTTTGGGCATCTTGTTAGCGTACATGGTGTTTGGTAAAGGCACAGCACGTCAAACCGCAGGGGGTGCATCGATTATTCACTTCTTCGGTGGTATTCACGAGATCTACTTCCCTTACATTTTAATGAATCCACGTCTTATCCTTGCAGCCATTGCTGGAGGTATGACAGGTGTATTCGTTCTCACTGTGTTTGATGCAGGCATTGTGTCACCCGCATCTCCTGGCTCTATCTTTGCCGTGCTATTAATGACGCAAAAAGGATCGGTTGTTGGTGTCTTAGCGTCAATTATTGCCGCTGCCAGTGTGTCATTTGTGGTTGCCGCTTTGCTGATGAAAACGCAAAAAAGCACAGAGGGCGATGGTGACGAAGCTTCACTCGATGAAGCGACTGCGAAAATGAAAGACATGAAGACAGGCACGAAAGCAGATACCTCCACTCCCTCATCCGCGCCCAAAGGCACGGTTAATTTTGCATCCGTTAAGCATATTTTGGTTGCGTGTGATGCGGGTATGGGATCCAGTGCCATGGGTGCCAGCTTGCTGCGCAAAAAAGTGCAAAGCGCCGGTCTAGATATTGGTGTCACGAATATTGCGGTTAATAGTTTGCCTGAGGATGCGCAGATTGTGATYACGCACAAAGACCTAACCGAGCGCGCACGTACTCACGCCCCATCAGCTCACCATATTTCACTTAATAACTTCCTTGATGGTGAGGTTTACGGCCAGTTGGTCACCCAAATTCTCGCGGCAAAATACCCTGCAGCGAACGATCCGCAAGTGCTTAGGGTTCCTGATACTGCCGCGAATGACGATAGCTTCGAGCCAACGCCAGCGCCCACTTTTCAACTCCAACGTGAAAATATCCATGTTGGCTTAACGGCAACAAACAAAGAGCAGGCGATCCAATTTGCCGGCAATCAACTTGTCAAACTCGGTTACGTTGAACCTAGCTATGTCGACGCCATGTTTGAGCGCGAGGCATTAACTCCAACTTACCTCGGTGAATCTATCGCCGTCCCTCATGGCACCGTCAAAGCGAAAGATGGAGTCAAGAAAACCGGCATCGTGGTATGCCAGTATCCAACGGGTGTGCAGTTCACCGACGATAAAGACGATATCGCTAAATTGGTGATCGGGATTGCCGCCAAAAACGATGAGCATATCCAAGTTATTACCGCTATCACTAATGCGCTAGATGAACCTGATGCAATAGATACCCTCACCAGTACCGACAGTATTGACGAGATCCTCAATCTATTAAGTGATGAAAACGTCACTCATATGACGTCGTCCCATTAATCAGTCTGATAAGGAGACCACTGAGGTGGTCCCTTATATCCATCTTTTTTAGTTTGAGGTAAATATTATGAAAAATGCTGTTCATTTTGGTGCCGGCAATATTGGCCGCGGCTTTATCGGAAAATTACTCGCGGATGCCAATGTCGAGGTCACCTTTGCAGATGTTGATGCGCCCCTCATTGATCAACTCAGTCACAAACAAAGCTACAACGTCAAAGTGGTCGGCAATGACTGCCATATCGACACGGTTTCTCATATCACGGCGGTTAATTCGGCAAGTGATGATGTGATCGATAAAATCGTAAAAACGGATTTAGTGACCACGGCAGTGGGTCCCAATGTGCTTGATATTATCGCTAAGACCATAGCCACCGGGATTGAAAAGCGTTTTGAGTCGGGCAATTTGGCGCCGCTGAACATTATTGCCTGTGAAAACATGATCCGTGGCACATCACACCTTAAGGGCGAAGTCTATAAGCACCTTGACCCCGCGTTGCATCAAAAAGCAGAGGCACTGATTGGTTTTGTCGATTCAGCGGTCGATCGTATTGTACCGCCCGCGGAAGCGGCGAACGATGATCCCTTAGAGGTTACGGTAGAAAGCTTCAGCGAATGGATTGTTGATGAGCAACAGTTCAAAGGCGAGATCCCTGATATCGCCGGTATGGAGAAAACGCAAAACTTAATGGCGTTTGTCGAACGCAAGCTTTTCACCTTGAATACAGGTCACTGTATCACTGCTTATTTGGGGTGCTTAAGCGGCCACCGTACCATTCGTGAAGCCATTACCGATCCACAGATTCATGCCGTGGTGAAACAGGCCATGCAGGAAAGCGGCGAAGTGCTTATTCAACGCTACGGGTTTAACCGCGCCGCTCACCAAGCGTACATCGAGAAAATTTTGGGGCGTTTCTCAAACCCCTACTTGGTTGATGAGGTCGATCGAGTTGGCCGCCAGCCTATTCGAAAGCTAAGTCAGAACGATAGGCTTATCAAGCCATTACTGGGTACAATAGAATATGGCACGGATAACCGAGCGTTGTTAAAAGGTATTGCCGCAGCATTGAAATATACCAATCACACCGACCCACAAGCTGAAGAACTTCAAGCTTCACTGGCTGAGGTAGGCGTAAAAAAGACACTAGCGATATACACCGGCTTGGCAGAAGAAAGCCCTGAAATTGAGGCAATCAACATCCTGTACCAGCAATTGTAAACCGCGCACTTCACAGGGGGAGTTTAACTCCCCCGTTATAACAATAAGCAGTATCGAGTCTATGGCAGAAAATTTCGACGAAACAGACATCATTGAACGATTAAACCAAGCGACAACCGTGCGTGGCTTTTTTGTTGCCGCGGTCGATACGTTTGAAGCGTCTATTGATGGCTTAATCAAGCGGGTTTTTCGCAAAGATAACTTTGCAGTGGAATCAGTGGTGGGGCCTTTGCTGCATGACACGGGGCCACTGGGTGATCTTTCAGTGCGATTAAAACTCTTGTTTGGTCTAGGCGTGTTGTCAGATGACGCCTATCACGATATCGAACAGATTATTAAACTTAAAAACCAGCTAAGTAATGATGCTGACGACTACCACTTCACCGACCCTAACGTACTGGATGCGGTAAAAAAGCTTCGTAAAATCGAAAATATGAGTATGATTCAGCGCGATATAGAAGCGCCAGAGGATGATGTGGATATTGAGTTTTATCAGCTACAACTGCAACGCCAGCAGCAGGTCCTCCGCTCGGGGCTTTCTCTTGTTATTGTCGAGATTTGCAACGAATTGAGCAAAGAAAGCCCGTTTTAGTACTAAACCGACGTATAGGCTCATTGACTACCCGGCCAGCACTAACCATATACCAAGCGCTAGCGCTCCCCCTAAAACCAACGTTTCAAATAAGTAAGCCTTAATCGTGTTATACAATTTCATACCTAACCAATCCTTTTATTGTTCGGGTATTAAACCAAAATCGAGAGCAGACTGTCTATCATTATAGACAAAAAGCCTAGTGTAAGATCACACAAGACTTGACGTTGGCAAGGTTAGCTGCCTTTTACCAATCAAGCATATAGCTATCTGCTCTCATATACGGAGGCAATTGGAAAAGTGACCGTAAAACCATTCCCATGGTCGGAAAAATATGGGCTTCGAATCGCAATACTCGCTTGATGCTGCTCAGCAATGTCTTTGACAATCGACATACCCAAACCAGCCCCGTCGCCTTTCTCGGTATGACCGCGGAAGAATTTGTCAAAAATACGACTCTTAATTTCGTCCGGTATGGCATCGCCAGAATCAATCACTGCCACCACCACGGTATTGGCTGAGCAACTGGTGACCACACTGATAGATGCGCCTTCTCCTGCATAGCGAATTGCATTATCAATCAAATTAGTAAACAAGACTGACAACATAACGGGATGGCCTTTCACCCACAGGGGGTCTCGTCCTTCAAGCTCTATTGACTGTTGTTGAGTCAATGCCATCGGTGCGAGTGCTGCAATTTGCTCTCGTAACAATGGCACAAGATCAATGTGTGTGGTGTCGGTGTTTTTTTGCTGCTCCACCCGCGATAGCATGAGCAACTGCTGAATCACACGATCGGTACGATCGATGCCAGCAAGAATATTGGTCAAATCGTTATCTCGCTCGGCTTTTGTGGCGGCAGACAAAGCATTTTCTGCATTAAGGCGCAGTACCGCGAGGGGAGTTTTTAGCTCGTGCGCGGCCGTACTAACCAAGCGCTTTTCACGCACCCACGCATTTTTTAGCTGAGAGAATAGATAATTTAGCTGTTTAACCAATGGCGCTAGTTCAACGGTAGGTTGTGCAACATGGATATGATCGAGATTATCGATACTGCGCGCAGCGATAGTGTCTTTCAGCTCACCTAACGGTTTAAACGCGCGACTTACTAGAACGACCATAACCAGCGCTAAGAGTGGTATAAGCAACAGTTGAGGTAAACCAATGGTCAGTGATACCTCTGTCATCAGTTCTTGGCGAATAGCTTCTTTTTCCGCGACCAGCAAACTAGCTTGCCGTTCATCGGGTAGAGCGAAAACCAATGTAAAGGTTCGCCATTGTTCACCTGCCGCGGTGACCACATCGAATCCGGGGTTGCCCAATATCCCTATCCATTGCACCGGTGCATTAGGGCTTTTGGCAATTAATGCATCATTAACACGGTACTGAAAAAATAAATTATCTTCGTAGGGGTGACCAAATGGTGTGGTCGTATCGTCATCTTTTGCGTTGGCAGTAATCGCGTTTAACCAATGGGTATAACTTTGTGTAAAGTTATTTGGCGGCTGATCTCCCCAGTTCATCACCGACAGCGCCAAGGTTTTTGCCGATTGACCCAATCGCGCGTCATAAACTTCATTAATTTCATGGCGGGCTTCGCTGTAAACCAGTAACCATGAGATAAACATCATTAGTCCCACGGTGCATACAGTCGTAATAGTGAGATGGCGTTTTATTGAATGCGGACGTTGTCTTTTATTTTTCAATGATATACCCAACTCCGCGAATATTCTGAATTAAAGCACCACCGGTTTTTTTACGCAGGTTATGAATATGCACTTCAATAGCATTTGGACTAATGCCCTCATCCATACCATGAAGGGCTTGCTGAAGCTGATCTTTATTCATCACGCGTCCAGCATGTGACATCAACGTCGATAATAATTTAAACTCATTAGGCGTTAGTCGAATTGGCTCGCCTTGCATATCGACTTCGCCAGTCGCCATCGACAAGGTCACCCCATGGCATGACATGGTGGTATCGGCATAACCGGAAATACGCCGAATCATGACGCGCAGACGCGCCAATAGCTCTTCGAGTGCAAAAGGTTTGATCATGTAGTCGTCAGCTCCACCATCTAACCCTTTCACACGGTCATCAATGTCATCGCGTGCGGTCAAAATCATCACAGGGATATCGCTATGTTTGCGGCGAATTTTGCGCAACACAATAAGCCCATCAGTGTCTGGCAAGGTTAAGTCTAGAATGATAGCGGTAAAACTTTCGGTATTTAACAACGCATCTACACCACCGCCCCGCTGCAGCCAATCAACGGTGTAACCGTGACGCTGCAGCGAAGCCACCATAGACTCTCCTAACATGCAATCGTCTTCGACCAGTAACAGCCTCATTGCTGATTAATCTCCTTCAGTTTTTGGGCAATCTCTTGTTGCCGACCTTTATCAGCAAGACGACGCTCAGGTCGCGCTGGGGCTTTTTGTGCTTGCTTTAAGAATGCCACAGCGAGGTTGGTTTTTCCGGTATCTGCCAAAAATTCACCATAAAAATAGTTGGGATCAATACCTCTAGGGTTAATTTTGAGCGCTTTTTTAAAAAGTACGGCAGCCGTATCGTCATCCCCAAATGCGAACGGCCAGCCCGGCACTTTGTGGTACAAAGTCGCTAAGCTCGTTAGGGCCGAACCGTCCAGCGTTTCCGGCGCCTGTGTTACCACATCTTCAAGTAGGATTTTTGCATCTTTGACCAAAGCCAATGCCCCCATGCCACCGTCAACCCCGGCTAGCGAGCTCTTATTGATAGCAAGCCATATTTTCAGATCATGACGCGCTGGTTGGGCAAGGAGCGCAATTTGCGTATCATCGATTAAACGGTCGAAACACGCCACTTTGTCGTCACTGCTTTCGACAGTGTAGTTACATTGTGCCCAGCGTGTCTGGATCTTAGTCAAAATAGGGTCGGCCAGCGCTGTCGCACTGATCAAAGAACAACTGAGTGCCCATACGGTAATATACAACGATTTACGTATAGTCATGGTGTGACTCCTCTGTAACTGGCAAGTCTTGCGGCGTCATGGCGTGAAGATCAATGATATCTTTTTGTTTTGCGATTCCATGACCCACTAGCGATGGAAAAAGTTGATTCAGACGAACAAACAGCTTTTCGGGCCATCCGAGCCACGTCGCAAAGCAACGCTTTTCGATAGCACGAACAATGTGATTCGCTACCCACTCGGGTGAGTCCACATGATTTTGTAATTGCTTATTCATCGCCGTTGCACGTGCATCATTTAACGCCGTCTTGGTGGCTCGAGGCGCGATATAAATGGCACACTGCTGAGTGCCATGTAGCTCCCGATTTAACGCTTCGGTAAAGCGATACAGGCCTGATTTAGTCGCACCGTAATTGGCATACCCGGGGAAACCGATACTAGCAAAGGTTGAGCCAATATTGACAATCAGGCCTGTCGGTGCGAGCCACGTTAGTGCCTGTTTACAAAGCAAAATAGGCGCGGTTAGGTTGATGGCAATCTCATGTTCAATACTGACATCCGCGCGCATGGATAGGTAATTGAAACTATTTACCCCTGCATTATTGATCAGTATTTCTATTGGCGTACCTTGCTGACCCAGCCATCGTGCATGCTGATTCACCTTGTCTCTTCCTTCTACTGCACCAATGTCTGCTTCGATGATCTGATGACGCTCGCTATTCATAAGCTGGTTTTTAAGATCATGCAACGCGGTAAAATGGCGGCCGACGAGCACAAGTATTGCGCCTTTTCTTGCCAGTGCATCAGCCAGTGCTCGGCCAATGCCTCCTGTCGCACCTGTTAGCAATATAATTGTGTTTTTCATTACCGCCTCCTATGCCACTTGCGTCTGTGTTGTGGTCATGGGAAGCGCTCGCAGCATTGATTCATACAGCGCATAAACACGGTTCGCACTATCAATGATGGCTTGTTGGTCCGCTGGATCCGTTACCTTGTTCATCAAATCGGCAAAATAGCCAATATGCTCTACGTCCAAGGTGCTGTGTGACGTTAAATACCGCATCGCTGTATCGGGTAGAGAAAGCGTTTGCTGGATCAGTGCGGCCATCGAGCCGCCGATTGAGACACTCGTCCCTTCCAACACCCAAACCATGCCAAATAGAGCCATTGGATTTTTGCGATCAATTTGGTGATATAAATACGCCACCATCATCTCAATCCCTAACCCGACTTGGCCCTCACCACAGTTAGCCTTCGCTAGTTCGGCATCAAAGCCACATGCGCGCAAGTCATCCAAGATCCATTCATGGTGACCTTTCTCTTCCTCAATGTATTCGCCGAGCGCTTGGCGTAACCATTCATAGTGCTCCGGCAACCGAGAACCACAGGCCATCAGTAATGGAACGGTATGCTTCACATGGTGATAAGCCTGAACAAGAAAGGCCGTGTAGGTTTGCAGCGTGATCGCCTTATAGTCGCAAGCCTCAATCACAGGCACACTCAGCATTGAGGCTCTCGCCTGAGCGGTTTCTTTCTCTAGTACATGGAAAAAACCTTGATTATCCATAAATCCTCCTAGGAATGTGCCGTGAGTGGCAGGGTTTCGTCAGTCAGTAATGATTGGGCCGACGTGTTAAGTTGCGGCTCAAATTGTTGGCAAAAGACATCGCGTTTAGGGCGGCCATTTGCCGTCATCAAATGGGGTTGCTGATGAAAAGGAGCGGTAAATATCACCGCTCGGAGCTGCGCATAATCGGGCAGTTGGTGGTTAAGCTGGATCAGCTGCTGCTTTGCTTGATCAGGAGAGTCGCTACCAATAATGGCAGTCAGGTAGTCCTTCCCCTCTCCCAATACCACCATGTTGCTAAGCGCCGAATAGGCCATGGCTTCCGCCTCAATCCATTCTGGATGGATGTTGCGGCCAAAAGCCGTAATGAGTTGATTTTTTTTGCGACCTTTTACATACAAAAAGCCGTCATCATCAAACTCACCGATATCTCCCGTCGCGACGGCGCCTTGGTGAGGGATAAAGTCGCGATCCAGATAACCTGAGAATGTCGCGCCTGTTACCATAATTTCACCATCTGGTGCTAGAAAAACACGATTGTGAGGTAACGGTTTACCCACACTGCCAACACAATGGTGATCGGTGGTATTCAAGCTCACCACTGATCCGCACTCAGATAAGCCATAACCCTCAAAAACCGATAAGCCAAGCCGACTTGCTGCGCGCAATAAGGCCGGTGCCACCTTTGCGCCTCCGACAGCAACATGCTTGAGATCGGCAACCGCACCAGGATGCTGTTCACCAAGATGGATGACGGCTCGCAATAACGCAGGGGTAAGTACCAAGCTTTGCGGACGATAACGAATCAGTCCGCTCATCAATTGATTCAGGTTTAACTGGCTTGAGCCGATCAGCCCCAAGTCATGGCTGGATGGGATCACTGTCGTCACCCCAAGCAATAGAGGCACGTAAACACCCGTAATATTCTCCAGTAGTGTGGACAGGGGAAGGACGACTAAATGATGGGAGGACACCGCAGTGGTGGAGACGGTATTGGCAAGCGATACGCTAACGCTCTCTAGCGTGGCTGCGCTCAATACCACGCCCTTGGGAGAACCGGTCGAGCCTGAAGTAAACGTGACCTTTACGGCAGGAGGCAAAGCTGGCAGTGCGTCTACATCTCGTGCGTGGCATGGTAATCCCGCCAATGTAGTCACAGATTCGTGGCTTAATGCGACATCAGGGTGTAGCGAGCCAATCACCCAATCGACCCTCGCAGTCTCCAAGACATGCAGTTGTTGATCCGCCGTAAAAAATGGCGGGATCGGTACAATTGAAATGCCTGCATACGCAGCGGCAAGATCGATCAGTACCCAACTAACACTGTTGTCACCGGCAAGCCCAATCATGTGCGCATCTAGCGCCAATAGGGCTTCACTCAAAGCCCTGATTCGTTCCCAAAGCGCTTCGTAAGTCAATATCAGGCAGTCGCCAGATGCATCCGTCCCTTGAATGGCAACCTGATCAGATTGGGAGCTGGCATATTTAGCCAAACGTTCAAATAAGACGCGCATGTGCATTCTCCGTATGACGGTGTTTAGACGCGATTCGAGCCAACTGTTCAGCACCTTGAGCAAGGTTACCAGCACAGACACGAGGCATCCGCGTGTAGTAGTCGCCCCATTGGTCAGTAGTGAGTTGTAAGCGACTCGCTTCCGCATTGGTCAGAAGATGGGGAGCAAGGCCAAATCGACGCATGAGTGCATATAGCGGCCCTGTCGCGGTAAACACACACCACAAGTATCCGTGGGATAGCAGCACATTCGCTAAAGCGTGGAAATGCGGTAGCGACGTCCCCGAAGAGAACGAGGCCAGTTGCCCAAATTCAATCACTGATGTACGCGTGATCACTTGCTGATAGTGAGTGCTGAGTACATCAGCAACATCATCGCCAAGGTATTGTTCGAGAAAAAGCGGCTGACACGCAGCGGGGCGATAACCGCATACCGACAATAAGCGATCGTCTTTCCCTCTCAGGCAGGACAAATAAGGCATGAAAGTGGTAATTGTCGCGTCGAAGGCTTGTTGATAGCGTTCAGCAATATACGCCTCTATTTCAGCGCGATTCGCTGAGTCTGGTGTAACAATGTCAAATCGACTCGCTGAATTAACCATAGCGGTGACATCCTTTATTGATTTATTGTCACTGAGCTTACGGCGCGATACTTAAGAAAAGCTTAAGAATCTCCTCCAGTCGATAAAAAACGCACCCCAAAAATCTATCCAATTGTAAAATATCACCTTTTTATTTTTTCCACCCTCTTAAGCGATTCTTAAGTTTCCTCTCATAGAGTGAAGGCATAACAATATGAGAGGAAATTATCATGACCGCCAACACCACCCGACCATTTAAATGGGACAGAGTCGTCCGATTCAGCCATTGGATGATTGCTGCATTATTCTTTGCCAACATGAGCGTCACTGAAGAAGGCAGTGACATTCATCGCTGGTTTGGGTACGTGATCCTTGGGGCCATTGTCTTACGTCTGATTTGGGGAATGTTCACACATTCAGAAGCACGACTCACCCGTTTTATTCCCTCGCTTTCTGCCGCTCGTGCTCACTTCAGCAACCTTATAGATGGGCGTGATCACACAAGCTCAGGTCACAATCCTGCCGCGGCACTTATGATTTGGAGTCTTTGGGGATTGCTCCTGGTCACCATTTTGACTGGCTGGACAATGACGCAGTCAGGTGGAGAGCTCGAATGGTTAGAAGAAGTCCATGAGTTTGCTGCCAATGCAACTCTAGTCTTCGTCACGATTCATGTTAGCGCCGCCATTTTAATGAGTCGATATGGTATGCGTAACTACATAAAATCTATGCTCTACTAATATTAAGGATGTTTAAGTGATGAAGATAAAGAATTTAAGATTCACACACACATCAATAACGATAGTGTTCGCTATATATTTCGCATTAATTGTTAATATTCCAATTTATAATGAACTTGGAGGAATACTCTATAGGCTAGACAGTGTAAATCCTGGTTTCGTCGCTACGATTCCTCTCTTTTTCATCGCTAGCTTTAATATTATTTTTAACGCTTTTAGCTGGCCACTCATTACCAAACCTTTTTTTATCATACTTTTACTTCTGTCATCGGCAGCAAGTTATGCCACTTTTAGTTATGGTATAATTTTCGACAGTGATATGATTGTAAATGTCATCGAAACAGACTCAGCAGAAGCATCGAGTTATGTTAGTATTTACTCTCTTGCTTGGTTTTTATTCATGGGAGGGATTCCATCACTGTTTCTTTTTATTGTAAAAATAGAAGAAAGTGATCCGCTTCTTTTTATGATCATGAAAAAGGCAATATCAGTGATAGCATCGATAGTCGTTATACTCATCATTGCTACATTATATTATCAAGATTATGCATCCGTTGGCAGAAATAACTCTTACTTAAAAAAGGTTATCATTCCCACAGAGTTAGTTTATAGCATTGGAAAATATGTCAACAATGAATACCTGTCGGATCCTCTACCATACAAAAAAATTGGCGAGGACGCACAAAAAACAGACACACATAAGACAAAAAAACCAACTTTATTTGTTTTTGTTTTAGGGGAAACGGCTCGCGCTCAGAACCAGCAACTAAATGGTTATTCGCGAAAGACAAATCAATTCACATCGCAAGAAGGTGTTATCTCATTCAAAAATGTAAGCTCATGTGGAACGGCAACGGCAGTTTCTGTGCCATGTCTTTTCTCTATCTTGGAACGAGAAAACTTTAATCGAGAACGTGCCGACAAACAAGATAACCTACTTGATATCATGCAACGCGCAGGCACAGAGATGTTATGGGTAGAAAATGACAGTGGTGATAAAAATGTCGCGAAACATATTCCGCAGATCACAGTGAATCGTCATGAGAGTCAAACATATTGTGACGGACAAACCTGCTTTGATGAAGCCGTTATACAGCCTTTTATAGAGAAGACATCTAATGCGGATAGCAGCCAAGATTTAATGACTGTGCTACACTTAATTGGTAGCCATGGTCCCACATACTTCAAACGTTATCCGGAAAATATGAGAGTGTTTACGCCTGATTGTCAACGAGCCGACATTGAAAACTGCTCCAAAGAGGAAATAGTAAACACCTACGACAATACAATCTTATATACTGATT
>NZ_MUFJ01000038.1:0-29398 GCF_001996245.1 Salinivibrio sp. MA607
ACTGAGACCAGCCGGACAATGCCTCACTATTCAACCTTTCTTCATTCCAGTATAACGACTTATTGTCGCCCTCTATCTCCTTGAGATAAGAGGGCGTAATCTCCCCAGCCAAAGATAGAGCAATGGTGTCATTTGCCTTGGTAAAGGGGAACACTTTCCCCTTAGTGAGTAGCTGCTGCAAAAAACCGTGCGGTGGTTTAGCGGGTTGTAGCGACAGTTGCTCAGTGTTGTAGACCATGTCAGCTATCTGCAAAGATGTTGATCTTTGGACCGGTGGCGGGCGATGTTTTTTGTTGTTCGGCTATTTCCGCTAGCGTCTTCTTGTAGGTATCATCGCTCATATCTCGCCAGTAACGCGGATCACGGCCAGTCTGTTGATCATGGGCAGCGGTTACAGGGTCTTTGGCTCTAGCTTCTTCTAACACCAACAGATCTGGCATCGGTTGGCTCACATCCATGTAACGCTGGATCATATTCCACAAGCGCTGGTACTCCACCACACGCTCGTTGGTGCCAATTAAGTTACTAATAGGTACGCCCACAGAGTAAGGCTGATAGCGATGAACTAACATCAAATTGTAGTTCAGGTGGCCTTGCGGGCTGGGTGCCGACATCAATACACAATCAAATTCAATAAAAGGATGCGTAAAGCGCACTTTATTGCCACGCTTATACAAGGTCACCATCCCTGTTTGACGGTTTAAGCTATAAACACGTTTGCTTTTTAAGAAAGGCGCTAAGAAATAGTAGCCTTTACATACCAACTTGTAGTGACCCCATATAAGCAAGCAAGGAAGTGTGAAATAAAGGGTTAGGCCGTAAGAAACCATTAACCAATCATCCCATCTTTTATCCCAACTTGCATAACCAAACAACAATGGATAAAGGAACACCAAATAGGCCAAAGGTAGAAATAATATTAGTATTACTTTTACCAACCCTACTATCAAGAAGTATAACTGAGACCAGCCTGATAGAGATTCACTATCTAAACTTCTTTCAGTCCAGAATGATGGCTTTTCATTCCCTTCTGTCTCTTTTATTTTCGATGGCATTGTTTCTCGAGCAAGTGACAAAGCAATGGTGTCATTTGCCTTGGTAAAGGGTAAAACTTGCCCTTTAGTCAGTAGCCGCTGTAAAAAGCCGTGCGGTGGTTTAGATGATTGTGGAGTGATGTACTCGGTATTATATGCCATTAATTACTACCAAATTATTGTTTTACAAGCATTAGCCACGTGTGTTTATTATTAATGAGTCTTTCGCCCAACCTAGATCGCTATCATCATCTAGATTAAAGCTAGGCACAGGGGTTCTAACTTTTCCCTCTTCAAGTTGCTCCATCGTCAGTGTTGGAAAAATAGCTTCTTCGACTTTAAGTTGAGCCCTTGTAATTAACGCTGGCGAGTAGTGATGTTCATAAACTCGCCCAGAAAGCAAACGAGATTCCATATTTGTTTTGGGCACGTGCTTTTCGTACTTAATAAAGAACGCGTAGCCTTCGTCAGTTTTTTCTTGCTTTAATAGTGTTGAATTAGCCGAACTTATGTTGATGATCTCTCTCTCTTCTTGCCTACCTACACGACTAATCTTCACCGTTTTTCTTTCAATTGCCTGACGTGCATAAAAGTCGGTATCAAGGCTAGTTGGGTTTAGCAATGAGGCTAGGTTCGTATTCACATGAATAATATGTGTTGCACCAAGCGCTCGCATACGGCGTTTCAATTGTTCAGAAAAAGCTGTTTGACTCTCGAGATGATAACCTTTTGTAGATATTTTTAAAAACAAGCCTACCAAATGTTCATACGCCGACTTAGGATCTAACAGGTGCTGATAGTCTTCATTAGGCTCTTTAGCAAAGGGGCCATGCGTCATCCAATCTTCTAAGGGGGTGTTTTTCCAAAACGAATAGAGGACCAATCCCACTACTGACAGGCCTATACCTAGCCAAGCCACTGGGCCCATACCAAATAGTATTGGTGCGCTGGTAGTAAATAACCCTGTCGCAACTGTGGTAACCAAGGCTCCTGTTGCCACCATTCCCTTGGCAATACTGGCATCAATATCATTGCTTTGCCATAGACGAATCGCATCCCAACCAGCAATCGCCGCGGTTAAAAAGCCTGCGGCAAGGCTGGCTAGACCTATTGCGCTAACTTTACCAACCAGCCTTACTGTATTACTTTTAGAGGATACCCAATCGACCAGAGAATTGGGTACGTTAAAAGCTTTGGCATTTGATACAGTCGCAAGTCGAGAGGCATTTTGTGTATACAAGTTAGAAGCATGTACGGTCGCAATACCGAGATCCGCTGCAACGCTAATCACCTGGGCACCAGAGTAAACTGAATCCTTACTTCTGGCCAAGTTACTAAAATGTTGAGTGTTAACCATAAGGTTTACAAGCTCAATAACCGCAATAAAATAAGGAACACGTAATCCCTCGTAGGCATTGCTGGCCGTCTGGTTGACATTATTTAACGCTCGGCGGGTGTTGGCTTGATTAAAGGCTTCTGCCACATGGCTGTCTTCTGACACCACAACCACTTTAAGTGGCAACTTAGGCCCAACTGCTGCGCGATCAACACCGGGTATATCACTCGGCCTAAACGCATTTTTACCGGTTGAGGCCACCAGTTTCCCTGACGCATTTTCATACATACGTGCCATGGGTGCATTTTTTTGCTTAGTTTTTATGTGCTCTCGATCGGTATTACTTAGGCCCCAAGTCAGACCATGCCCTTCGACGCCAACGACGGTCCCTCTAAACGCCTTTCCGCCAACGGGCTGATAGGTAATGTCCCCCCACACCTCGCTATTTGCTGCTTTCATTAGCCGCAAAACAGGTGCATAGGCACTGTTAAATTCAATCACCTTCGCTTCATCAGCCAAATCTTGGCTCAATTCCAACAATATTTCGTAATAGCCTCGAAGAATGCCATCTAGAGTATTCGCAACCTGTCGCACGGGGCCAAATGCGCCCTCTTCGTTGTTATTGGCAGACGACATAAAAGCAAGATCGAAGATGCGTAAATCTTCATCTTGAATATCCTGACCCTTTTTAAACCACAACGCCAATGATTCAGGCGTTGCCAACCCGTCGCCTAGATTAGCCGCCTCTGGCGGCTGCTCCAAACATTCGTCCAAGCTAACACTTTGTTCAGCAGGGAAGAGTATCGAGTGCAAAGCCGATCCACTGTTGGGTAATAAAATGGCTTTTGCCGTATCGAAATAGGGAGACATCCTCCGGCTATCACAGTGAGATAGTTGGTCAAGCTTTTTCGTATTCGCACAAAGCGCAGATGCCGCTTCCCCTATCAGCTTGTGGGCTGCCGCTGCATTAATATCGTTGAGTGAACTAATATCTCGTATCACCTCAGCCAGCCGCGGTTCCTCAATAATGCTTTGTACGTAACCTTGCAAATTTTCTATATCGGTGCAGCATATTTGACGCTCTACGGTGCGAAGTGTTCGATGAAAACGTCCCCCTAAGAAAGTATCCATCTCATCGTACGCAGCATGTGACGGATTTTCATTTTCGCCAAACTTGGGAGGAACAACGAGCTTTTGCACTAACTCCGCAGAGCGGTAATGAGGTTGTTGGCTCATATCAACGTAAATTTGTTGCATGTAAGCCACACCACTTCGCGCGAGGTATGTATGGTGTCTAAGGTCAAAAAGCGGATCATCCAGCACGATGGCTCTTAAATGACCTTGCTTGGCTTGAGCGAGGTAGTCGTCTGTCGTTTCAGCCTCCCACATTTCGCTCTCTTCAGCGTCAGGAGAAAGAATGTCCATCAGTGCAGAGTGTCTGAGCCCATACTCGTAGCGGTGAGGTTGGTGATCATAAT
Source organism: Salinivibrio sp. MA607 (assembly GCF_001996245.1). Lineage (NCBI taxonomy): Bacteria > Pseudomonadati > Pseudomonadota > Gammaproteobacteria > Vibrionales > Vibrionaceae > Salinivibrio > Salinivibrio sp. MA607. The sequence continues at coordinate 3,849 of NZ_MUFJ01000038.1, forward strand.
ACCGAAGCATATTCGGCGCGGACGCACCATCTTCCCTCATGGACTCGAGCTCTCCTTTCACCGTTTGATAGGTTTGCTTAACCCAAGCGCCGGAGAGATCGCGATTGAGCTGCATCGGCTCGGCAAGGAAGAACTCTAATTCAGGCGCCCTCATTCGCATAGCAGGTAACGCTGTGATTTTCAGTATGTCTGACCCATCAACCGCATTAAGACTGTCTAGCGGTTTAGCACGTTGCATTAAATGCTCTGGGTGTGCCTCAAGATAGTTCAGACGGGGCGCACTCCATTGCACTTCAGAAAATGCAATATGAACAACGGATTGCTCGTTTTTTGCTTTGGCGGGGATCCAAATCTCACTCAAGGGCATTCCTGTCGCCACACGTTCTTCATCTTTAAAGGGTTGATCTCGCCCCTCTCGATAACGATAGAGATGAACGTCTTTTAAGCACATTTCCCCGTCTTCAGGTGTAATGTGGATCTCTCGCCATGCTTTGTGGTTATAAAAAACATATAAATACCCCGCGCGAACAGGTGCCACACGGTCCGCATTGGTCACGGATCCCTGATATGACGGCAAAAGAGTGAGCGGAAGCACTGAGTGAACCAAGTAATCTTGCTCGTCTTGCTTTCTCTCAGTCACTGTTACATTTTCAAATAGCGGTAGCTTAATGGGTCCACCGTCGGCATCCACTTTCAACCAAACGTTACGATTTTCTTTCTCGTCGCTCCAGTCCCAGCTATATACCGTGGTGTCATCGAGTTCGGGATCTATCTTCTTCTTGGCTTCAAGAGAAGGTTGCTGCGTCATGTCTGTTAGATCATAAAATTCAAAATCCTGCTCAGCTCCATGTTGTATTCCTGTCACTTCAATAAGAAGCTTTTTGCCATCGCATGCAGGCGCTGAAGAAAACTTATCAGACATTTAAATACTCCCTAGACACCCATTTCTCTAATTGTTCCACAATGCTCGTTTCAGTCTGTCCTTGTGCGATTGTTAACGATGCTTCGTCCAAACTGATCGCATTCTCATGTAGGAGAGCGTGAACCTTATTGATTAACGCCAGGCTCTCTATTCGATGCTTTGCACAAAAGTGGCTAACTGCTTTTTGTTTGGGCCAGTCAAACACGTCAATGCCTTGCGTTTCAGCCCATTGCTGTATCTCTTGCTCTGTGTGCTTTTCGTTCAATGCATCTTTCTGTGAATCCGTCAGCTGCCACAATGACGACGATGCTTCTACGGTATTTGCTCCGAGGATATGCACCCACTCAGGTTGTCGACTGTGTATCTTCTGGTAAACATAAGCCCCAGAGAGAATACCGAGCCAATCAGCGGTATCACTTGGTTCAGCAAGCAACAAAAAATAGCTTGCTACTGCCGGTACGTAGTAATGTAAAAAGCCTTTTCGCGCGGCTGAAAACTGCACTTGAAGGCGATTTCTTAACTGCGCTAGAACAGCGTCGAGCCCTACCGTGTTTGGAGCAGAAAAGTATAAAGTCCTATCTTTGGATAGCTTATCGACAATGCAGTCATTCGCTCTCAAAGGAATAACAAGTGGACTACGCTCTATCATCACTGATAGCGGCGTCGATAAATAAAGTGGTTCAATATTGTGACCAGCAATAAGTCCATAAACCTCTTGATGCATGCCGTCATAGTCACTCACTAGCGCATACCAATTTATCGGCTCATCACCATGGGTGGATGCTAGATGTAAGCTCATACGTTATTCCCACAGGGGCAGTCTGACAGCGGGCAACTACCGTCAGGTTGTTTAAGACACGCTTGCGTAATTGGTATTTCAGATTTAACGTCGGCAATAACTTGTTGCACAAGACTCGCCGTCGCTGGAACAGCGATAAGCGTCGGTGCCCCTTGCTGTGTTTCTGATGTGGTCATTACATCAACCGCTTGGATATCGGGGAGTGGCGCGGCTTCGGGATCGGCCAAGGCGTCGATAGTTTTGGGACGCTTCGCCATTTGGCCATTAAAGCCTGGTCCACTGCCTGCGCTGCCGCCTGAGTTTAAGTTCACCGCGGCACCAGAAGCATGCACGCCTGCCGCATCCACTTTCACAAAGCTACCGCCGGCACTCAAGGTAACTTCTGCACCGGCTTCGATCACCAGTTTAGCGCCCGTTTTTAGGTGAATGTCACTTCCGGCTTCCACCGCATGAACCTTACCGACTTTATAGTGCTCACTGGCTTTGACGAGATTGGAGTGGTTGCCACCAATACGGGTGCGACTCTCTCCCTCCACGGTATGATGCGCATTGCCCATCACACGATGAAATTGGTCGTTGTGTACCTGATGGTGGTTGTCATGACCTATCTCGGTCACGCGGTCGTTTTCTACCTCGGTGTGCCAGTCTTTTTGTGCGTGTAAATACACTTGCTCACTGCCCGATTGGTCTTCGAACGTGAGCTCGTTGTAGCCCTCGCCTTGATGGCTTTCACTGCGCCAGACCGTCTTGGTTTTGTTAGCCGGCAAGGTATAGGGCGGCACATTGGTCGCATGATAGGTGCGGCCAGTGATAATCGGTTGGTCGGGGTCACCGTGTAAGAAAGACACGATGACTTCATGGCCAATGCGGGGAATGGCCATCATGCCGTATTGGCTGCCTGCCCAGCCTTGCGCCACCCGTATCCAGCAACTGCTTTTGTCATCGCCGTTGGAATAACGGTCCCACGGGAAGTGGACTTTCACTCGCCCGTGTTCATCACAAAAGATTTCTTCGCCATCCGGTCCCACCACGGTGCCTATCATAGGGCCATCCACTTGAGGTTTGGGCGTGGGGGTTGCACGCCACGGGATGGTGGCAGGGATAAGCATAAACTGGTTGTTGTAGGTAGTGGCGCCTTGGCCGCCCTCTTCTTCCAGTGCTTGTGGTTGGCTGCCTTGGTGGTGCACGCGCACCACTTGCCACGCTTGGTTGACGCCCTCATCCAGGTGGTCGCTGATGGTAAAGCGATAGCCGGCCCGTAATGCCGGCTCATTGCTTTGCCCGTTGGTATGCTCGGCCTCACGGCGTAAGTACTCTAAGCGGGTTTGGTTAAACGCCTGTCCAGTGGCGTCGTCTTTAAAGCGGCCCGGGAAGTCAAAGTGCTCGTAGCTGTCGGTACGCTGGTAATCAATGCCATCGGCTTGCGCCGCTTGTTGGAAGCTGTAGTGCGGTTTTTTGAAGCTGTAGTCTTTTAACGCCGTGTGGCTAGGCTGCGCCGCGGTATGGCGTGTAAGCCCATAGATATACGGCGTATCGGTGCGTCCGCCGCTTATTGCGTTATAAGGCACCGGGCGCTCAAGCTGGGGCAAGCTGTCGGGTGCGTCGGTCACTATCAGGGTATGGGTGTTGGCATCGTGCTCATGGTGATACACCAAGCCTTCTTCTGCCGCTAAGCGGTGGAAGAACGCCAAGTCACTTTCACGGTACTGCACACAGTATTCACGCTCGGCATAGTCACGGGTTAGCGAGAAGCTAACCTCCGTCACCCCCATTTCCGTGAGCAGGGTTTCTAGAATAGTCGGCACGGTTTGGTGCTGGAAGGTACGACTGTTTTGGCGAAGCGACAGACGATACAGGGCGGGCACCAAGGTTAAGCGGTAGCGGGTAAAGTGATGACCAATGTCACCTTGGCTAAAGGCACTGGCAATGCCCTGCACCCGTTTGACCAGCTCGCCGTTGCGCCACAGCGTCAGCTGCACTGGCTTATCGACCACTTGCTCTGGCGTGAGGTCGGTATGGCGGCTCGCCAATGCTACCTCATACTGGAACCCATACACCGGGTTGCCATTGATACCGGCTTGGTGAGAGAGGCACTCGTCCCCTTGGTAGTCCACTACCACGAACGGTTGCGGGTCCAGCCCCGTCACGGTTAACGCTATTTGCAATGTCGCCATCTGTGTATCCTTCGCCCTGCTTGTTTACCCTGATACGTTCAGCCAGACCCTGCCGTCTGGCTCAACGCACCACAGCCCGCCCGTAAAGGCAGGCTGTTTGTGTCTTCATGTCGCCATGAAGGATTAGGCTTCGATAGGCTTGCGCCAGTCGTCTGAGCCTGAAGTGCCTGCGTTGACGTGGTCCCACGTCACTTTGCGGTAAGACATCGACACGGTCAGGTTCTGCGTAAAGTCTGACTTCGCCGGGTCTTGGCAATGAGGCATCTCGCAGTGAATGTCCACAATCGAAGCGCTTTCCAGCTTGGTGGTAAAGAAGTTTTCTTGTTTCCCTTCAATCGAGGTGCGGTACCACTTCAGCTCGACCGTTGACATTTTCTCACCCGACGCCAGTGCGTTATAAAGCAATGGCACCGCTTTGTTGAGTGCCACGGTGAATTTAAACGGCTTGTGCACACGTTGGCCAGAGGGCTGACCTGATTGTGGGTCGGTGGGAACCGTCACATTGTGGTCAAACTGCTGCACCAGCATTTCGTCTTCGTGGCCTTCGACAAAAGAATCACCGATAGAATCCGCGGTGCAGGCACCGGCAGTAATCAAACCCTGGGTTTCGCCTTCRATCGAGATATAACATGGCGTTGGCATAATCGCTCCTTTGTATGTCATGGAAGACACATCGCCACCGTGGCAGTGTGCCTGTTCGCTCTCTTATCCTGCGAAATACATGCCAAGTTTTTTACCATTAAAAATCAGTGCTTTATAATATGACTGACCAATTTTTTGCACGTGCCAAGCAACTTCTTGCCAAGCCAAGCAAAAAGTTGCTCAGCATAAGGCTACCGGGTAGCTTGATGGACATTAATTTTTTCTTGAAGCTGGGCGACTTTCCAACTTAGGTGGTTTAAGCGTTCGGTAAGTACGGCTAGCTCGGCGTTGGCTTTATCGATATCACCCTGTTCCACAAGTGTTTCGACATAATCGGCTCGTCCATAAATAGGCGATAAGCTGATGGCGAAATCTTCCAAAGATCGAGTTTGCTTTTGCAACGCCCACCAGCGGTTTTGCTCTGCAAGTAGAGCCATATTCGCCATCTTGGTTCGAACCGCGCGAAACTTATCGATGTATTTAGCGGTATTTCCCAGTGCCTCTTTGCGCTCCATGTCATAACGCGTCAATAATTCACGAGTTTGTTTATTGTCGGCATAGAGTGTGGCCAGTGCATTAAGATGCGCCTTGGCCAGTACTTTGCTCGATTCAATCGACTGCTCCAATTCTTGAGTTGTCGATTGCGCGTATAACGGGACGAATTGTGATTCCCAGCGCGCTAATGTGCTTGGCTGATGCGTTTTTGCAAAAGCCGCCGTGGCGTCAGCATGATTTAAGCTCGGCGCCGGCGCATCAACTTGAAAGGGGGTTTGAAAGTAAGGGATATATGGGTAACCCAGCCATATGAACGCGGTTAAACAGGCCCCTACGACACCGGCCAATAGAGTGCGAATACGGCTTACCCTTATACTAATGGTTGGGTTAACGTTTTCATCGCGCTGTTGCTGTTTTAGTGCACTATGAAATCGTGTTTCTATTCGGTCGATATGTTCAAACAACACATACGCGATCCCCTCATAGTCAACCACATACTTGGGTTGCTGGTGTTCGAGCACATGATATAGGGTGTCGCAGAGCTTTTCACAACGGTACAACTCGCGTAATGCTTGTTGGTCTGGCTTAATCTGGTTTAGCTCTCCTTGTACTCGAGCATTCACCCACTCCAGCGCCTCTTTTCGCGCCCGGGCACGCTTTTCAGAGACCGCGTCTTCGTTATTCAAACAAGCAAGGATCAATTCCAACCCGTTTGCCAATCCTGCTAGGCCGCCAATTTTTAATGCCGCGACGGTATAGTAGCCACTGAGCAGCAAATCAATACCTTGCTCACTGGCGAGTGCTTGACAGTTATCTTTTACAAATTGCCAATCGGTCCCCCCGGATAATGGCGAGTGTCGTTTATTGATTTGGTCTCTAATTGCTTGATAACGCTCGTCATCACGCAAGGGTTGAACATCTTGGATAATACGAAAAGGCTGATTATCAATCGAGAGTATAAAAGACATTTAGCATTCCTGATAAAGCAGGGACGAGTGCACTCGCCCCATGATCAGTTAGTAGAGGTTGCGTGAGAGCTTGAACGATTTGAACAAGCGCTGCGTGAATGGATTAGTGGCAGCCTGGGCATTAACACGGTAGATCATTCCACCGCCATCAACATTGAATTGATAGTCAACCGAGGTAGTGCTAGCCGAGACCACTGCACCTTGATCAAGGAGACGGAACAACGCCCATGGACCGCGAATCACGACACTACGTGGTGACAGGTTGGTTTTCGTGGGCACCAATGTCAGTTTTGAGGTAGCCGAGTCACGAAGCGTGTTTGGCCAAATGAGCTCAATACTGTCTCTAGGCCCATGGCTGTAGGTCACATACTGGCCATCAACATTCAAAACACTGCGTCGTTTATTGCTGCTTAAACGCAAGGGCTCAACAGAGAAGCTCACATCCAAGATACCTTTACGATTAAAGAACGCTTCTCGGATTTTTTGTGCTTTTTGGATCTGGGCTAGCAGGTCTGGGCGAATTAACGACCCATTTGTCCCTTTATCCCCAACTGATATGTTTTCATCTATAAACATTTTCAGCTGACTATTGTAGAAATTATCCAGGGTTCCTTCCGGCGCAAAGAAGCTTTCAAAGTCGCTAAGTGATGCATCTTTACTGGCATTCGGATTAAACGGATATCGGTTCGCCAACTTTTGTTGATAAGGGCGATAGACATCTTGATACCAACGGACTTCAAGGTGTTTGATGGCCGCTTGTTTAACGACATGCCAGCTTTCATCGGCGAGTTTATCAACCATACCATCAAGCGGCTCAGGTAAACCGGTAGCAATCCGTTTAAGTGTATAAATGGGGTCGGTATTCACCAACTTAACACGTGCTTTGGTCGCATCCAGTGCCGCTGTACCTATGTCAGGCGCATCTTGGATAGATTTAAGGTAGCTTTTTAGCTCCTGTACCGACGCCAACACTTCACTCAGGTAGGCCGGTTTGTCATTCACCGCTTTAACAAGACTGTTCAAATCTGAAAATGGTGCCTGTATTTGTGACGCCACCTCATATTTTGGATTTTCTGAGATCGCTTCTTGAGCGTCTTCATCCAAACCGAGGCCTGATACAAGCTGGGTATTGGTTTCGAGGGTGCGTAATAAACGCTGCAACGGTCCTACGTGTCCAGTAAAATTATCCAGAACCGTTACGGCATCGTTAATATCACTGAAAAACTTCACATCAATTTCGTTCAGCGCTGTACGCCACGTATTTGTATAATCAGCAACATACAAATCACGTATTTTGTTTCTAAGTGCCTTTTTATCCGCGTCACTAAACTGCGCCGTTTCTGCTTCACCTAATACCCAGCTATCAATCAACGCCAAGTCAGAAACTGACTGGAGCTTCGGCACAAAGTAATCTTCAAAGCCAGTTTTGGTCAGCATTTGCGGAATATGTAAGTTTTCGCTATCGACTTCTCGCTCATCAAAAACAACATCAAAGACAGGACCTACCGCGTTCCGCAGGTTCATTCCCGAGCCCAGAACGGTCTCTGCGTCTAGCTTCAAGTTCCGATATACACGTTGGTCGGTCGGCATTGTCCGCAAATCGGCTTGAGCACGTGCAATGGTCATATCATAGGGCCGCATCACACGCTCTGCCACGTCGTCACCTTGACGACGTGCAGCCGTCAAATCCGTATGCCGCATGGCATAATCCAAATGGCCGAGTAAACGTTCTTGAATGACCTTTTGCCCGGAAAATTCTTGTTGCCATCGTTGACTAAAATAATCCATCACATAGTCATGATAGCGGCCGCTTTTATCCACCATCATCCGATAAACACGTAACGCCACCAGCTGCTCTTGATCTGTTGTTGCCTGATTAAGATCAACAACCGTATCCGCCATCAAAAGAGGCAAGAATCGACTTTTTAATAGGTTGAGGTACGTTTGTTCGACTTTAGGTCCAATCACATGACCCTGATATAGACCAAAGTCAGAGACATATTTAGGCTTTTCGCGGAAAAAGCCAAATTCCAGCGTCGCTTGACGGATCTGGTTGAGCGGTTTGAGCACCTCACGTTGCGATGCACCGGCAGCACTGTTTGAGAACTGGGTTTTATATTGATCAACTTTTGTCAATACCGCATCTGCATGTGCGACGTTGGCCAGATAATAGCGATGCCACGTCCCCACTAATAAGACAGTGGCGATAGAGCATGCCAGTACAGACATTCCCATCAGGCGCCGTTTATGTTTTGCCACGCGGAAGTTATCCGACGCGAGTCCCGCTTCGGGATAGATAATATTGCTAAATAGTTTTTGCGTGAAAAAAATCGTTGAATTCTTGGCCTTTTGAGCATGATTGACCGCATGTGACAATCCATAACGACGAGAGGCTGCATCATCGAATGCGTTCGTTGGTACCCCTTGCTGATAGACAGAGGTAAAATACGCGCCTCTAACCAGCGCCGAAGTAGAGAATTGGTCACTCGCCAGTGCTTCATTAAAAAAAGTAGCAAGAATATCTTTCAGCCCAGCGATCTGACGCGAGAAGCTATAAATCGCTTTACGATCCTCAAAATCAATCGGAGCGGCCAGTGCATGCGGAACTATCGCATTAATGCGATCAATAAATGCAGAATAGTCTTCATCAAACTCTTTAAGCCATGAGTCCAAGTCATCCACAGAGTTTAAAGAAAAAGTGAAACCAAGCACCTCATCGCGTTGCTGCTTAGAATAATGTTTAAAAAACGGTTCGAAGCCATACAACAAGTCGAGTTTTGTTAGTGCAATATAAACAGGAAGCCGTGTCGATAGCGTCTCCATCAACTCCCGCAACCTGGCACGTAATAGGTTGGCATACGCCTTGCGTTCTGATGCCGTGGCCGTGGCAAGGTGTGACGCATCAAGGGTTAATACAATCCCATTCAGCGGACGGCGGCTACGGGTCTGCTCCAGCCACTGAACAAAGTGCGACCACAAACGACGCTCAAGCTCACCATCATTATTTTCGTCCTTATGTCCTTGTGTCAGCAACTCACCATCTGGGTCGATAACAACCGATTCGTCACCGATCCACCAGTCAAATGAGTATGGATTCTCACTCTTTTTGCCCGATGCTCGCATAACCGAAGAGAAAACAAAGTTCTGCCCCGAACGATTAATTAGGCTAGTTTTCCCCGCATTTTCAAGCCCGAGAACAAGATACCAAGGGAGTGCATAGAGATGATTCCGCTTGTTCAAGTTTTGCTTCATATTTGCAACAACCTGATTCAGCTCTTTCTCTTGGCGCTCTTCGTATATCTGAATGGGGTCTTCACGCAATCGTTCAGTGTGCGCTTGCTCTGCTTGGAAGCTTTGTAGCTTTCGCCATTGCCATACGCCCCAAATCGCTAAAGCGCCAAGCGTTATAAAACCACTACAAATAGCGCGTGCCATCACGGATGCTAATGGTTTTTTCTCACCCATCGTCAACCAAGGGCCTGCCCACCAAATGGCGACATTAACAAGAATAAAAATCGCTGCTAATAAAATAGGAAAGGCTGCGACCATGCCAGGCTTAAGCTTTTTCGCTATTTTAAAAATGTTTTTCCACATGAATTTTCGCCCTTAATCACTCTGACGTTGTACTGCGTTCAAGTTGTTCCACCAAGCTGGGTTCCCAGTCGATGACGCTCATGGTTTTAATTTCTTGATTTAGCGTTTGATACTGCTCTTGAGCCATACTGTTAAGTTGATTCGCTCGCATGAGATCGGCCGATATCATTCGCCAATAGAAATGATCGCGTGGTTCTCGTGCCGCTTGTAGCCCATCGTTTAGCATGGAGAGTGCTACCGCAATACCTCCCTCTTTGGCCAACGACAGCGCTTCTTTTCTCTTTTCTTGCCAGTCACCGTTTACGGTCTTTCCACTTGCTTGTCCTGTACTGCCATGAGCTAGCCAATCTTTAACCGCATCAGACACAAACGGCTCTCCACCCTTGAACTTCAGCTCTGCCAGCCCAGGAAGCCGCTCTAGAAACTGACTGACTTCTGACTGAATCGCGTCACACCAACTTTGGTGACCCAATTTTTTAGCAATGGAGTAACTCATTAAGTGCCCTTCAAACCAGTAAGGTGCCATAGTGAGGCTTTGCTCAACTTGCCGCCATAATGCCAAATCGGGGTGCCGCATTTTATCTTGATAGTCTTTCACTCGATCTTGTTGCATCCCTCGCAATTGCGTCTCGCCGCCGGTTTTATGATCGGGTAAGGCGGTAATGCTGTACCAAACCGCGTAGCGACGAAGGCGGATCGCGAGTGCCATACCGTCATCTTGTTCCGCCAAAAAAGAGGCGACTTTTAGTAACGTTTGCTTGGTTGCTTTGTCGCTGGAGTGATCAACATCTAAGCCAGAGGATGTCGCTGTTGTCGTTGCGGTTCGCGCCGAGGCTTGCGGTGTTTCTTTCGCGGTCTGGTTAGCACGCTGACGCTCTTCCGCCTTTCGCAGTTCGGCTCGCACATTCACGACGACACTACTGACGACGTCATTGGTCAGGCCTTTCTCTTCAACTGCCTTTTCCCATTCGGCGATCGCCTTCGTCAATGACTCACGATCTTGCGCATCAAACTGGCCAAAGTCCGTTTTATCTATCGCCATCGAAAATCGCTGTGCCATTTGACTAAAGAACTTTCGACGAGGCAGATTTCCACGCTTACCCGGTGCTGGGAAGCTGTCTTCCCAATACTGAGACATAAATGATGCCATCAACTCAAACGAGAGGATAAAGCGAGCCGGAGACGCTTGGTGATGTAGACACTGCAGCAGGTAAGTCAGCAATTTAATGTCTTTGCTCTTTTCTGCTAACAACTTAACAACGCTGTGCTCCACCTCGTCCCACTGAACATCAGCATGGGAGAGAGAGCCAACTTTCATCATCTGATCTTCAACGAAATCAAACAAAGGATCATCGACTAAACGCTCACCGACTGCGCTATTTCCCGGGATTGGCTGTGAAATGCTGCGTTTATATTCTTTCAGTTCCATATTTACCAACCACAACGAGAACGAAGAGCGCCCAGTGCATTACTTAATGGCTGGGTATCAAATGTCAGCCCATCAACGTACTGAGAATTAGAGCGAATGGTTAAGCGTTCATCCTGCGCTAATGTCTTCATTAGACGGATTGCAGGTAGGCCACGAGAGGACGAGAGCACAACACCTGAGTCATCATTTCGCCAATACTGGGTCTGAGTATTTGGGAACGTTAGTTTGACCCGACCATCATCAATCGGCTCCGGTAGCATCAACTCCACTCGGCTTAAGTTATCGATACAGCTAAGCATCAATAACGGCTGTTCGCTGCCTCGAAAAGCGGTGTTAATGTTACTCGCCTGTAACGTAATCCATGCGCTACTTCCTCGTCCCTCACCCTTTTGATTCAAGGACCATGTTTTTGGCGCACTGTCTTGTGCCGCTTGTGTTGCTCTACGCCACTGTAACGGCATTTCTAAGTGATTATCTGCAGGTTCAGACGATGAAACTTGGGTATTAAATACACGATCAAAACAGGCGAGACGATCTAATCGTGACGTCACCGCGCGGCATTGTTTGGCTTGCTCAACTTGTTTTTGAGCGGAAGCAGGTGCGCCAGTCACCGTGGACGGTGCCAAGATTGACACCAGCATGACCCCGGCTAGTGCACAATAGTTTGGGTTATTCATGGGGCTTTTATCTCTAGTTTTCGGCACTTATAGGTTAGGGTTCGACGAGGAATGCCCAAACTATCGGCAGCTTTACTTTTATCGCCATCAAATTGAGACAAGCGATCAGTGATGATCCGTTGCTCAAAGTCGTGCAACGCTTGTTTTAGATCGGCGATGGAAGCTGCATCAATATTTAACACGCTATCAGCCGTCGACGCGCCATTGGTATAGCCTATAGGCATCGACTGAACGTTTGAGGAGCCTGATACAGGTTGCCCGTTACTGATACGCCCACTAAAGGTCGCAATGCTGATAGATTCACGATCAGGCGTTTGAGCACATGCGTATTCAATAAGGTGTTTTAATTCTCGTACATTACCTGGAAAGCTATAACTCAAGAGCATATCGAGCGCGTCAGGCTGCAGCTCTCCTACACGAGTGCCATGTTGATGATTAAATCTATCAAGAAAGTGATAACTCAGCTGACGCACATCTTCTTTGCGCTGAGCAAGCGATGGCACATGAATCGGATATTGGAGCAAACGATAGTATAGATCTTGACGGAAAGAGCCTGTTTTTACATTGTCCAGCAGGTGCACATGTGTCGCGGACACCAACCGAAAGTCAGATTGACGCTCTCGACTTCCTCCGACGGGGCGAAACGTCCCTAATTCAAGCACACGCAGTAATTTAGCTTGCAAACTCATCGGCATATCACCAATTTCATCAAGAAACAGTGTTCCGCCATTTGCTTGAGCAATCAGGCCCTCTTTATCTATGTTCGCACCTGAGAATGCACCCTTTTCATAACCAAATAGCTCACTTTCTAGCAAATGTTCAGGAATAGCAGCACAGTTGATCGGAATAAATGGCTGGTGTCGGCGCGGTGATAAATCATGCACGGCACGCGCGACAAGTTCTTTACCACTTCCTGTCTCGCCTTGAACCAGTACAGATAATTGTGAGGAAGCCGCATTAGCAATTTGCTCACGCAGTCTTCTCATTAAAGTACTGTCTCCAATCAGGGTGGAGGATAGGCTCGCCGCCCTTTCTTGCTGCCGTGTTTGCTTTTCAATGTCAGTCAAAGAGGCTTTTAACGCACGACGATTGCTTTCCTCTCCTTCCATTTCATTGAGCAGTGACCATTGATGTTCAAACACATCCAATACCTGTAAAAACGACGCATCATTCCAAAGGCTAGATAGCGTTTGGTCATCGCCGATAAGACAAAGCAAGAGTTTTACATGTCTATCATGGCGAATTAACGGTCGAATAGAGACGGCTTCAAATAAGCCAAGATCGCCAATAGCCTTTGAAAAGGCTCGATTAGACTGCCAATACACAATGTCTTCTGCCACTAAATGCTTAGTCGTCGCATTTTGCAACACGTGTGCAAATGGCGTGTCAAAGTCGGTGACAGACCAAGACTCCCCGCTGGAATGGCAGACAAGCTGCCTGCCATCACAACTCGGGACCAGCAGCATTCCTTTGCGCAGCTTGAGCTCGCTGACCAAAATCCGGATAAAGCGAGACTGCAAGTCAGTTGTTCGCCTTTCCCGAGCTAAGTCAGTAACATAAGCTAGCCAGTTATGCATTCTTATTCTACCTCACCCTTAAACTCGCCATTATCTGCCAGTAGACGAACGTGCGTGATCGCCGCTTTGTCGGCCAACTTGTTTAATAATTCGAGTGAGACGGGTGGCAATAACTGTCCTTCAATAATCGCCTCAAGCATACGAGCGCCATTTTCGCTCCGCGTCGCGCGCTTCAAAATCTCGTCAATTAGGCTGTCGTCAATATCAACGGTTGCGCCATAGCGCTGAGCAAAAGTCGCTTCCAGGTGCGCTAATTTGCCGCGTACGATCTCCGCCAACACGTCACGTTCTAGTGGGACATAAGGCACAACCTCCATCCGTGCCAGCAAGGCAGGTTTAAAGAATGCGGCAAGCTCAGGATATAACGCATCATCAATGTTGGCTTTGTCGTGTGCATAGTCAACAATCGTTTGATAGCCCAAGTTAGACGTCAGGAAAAAAACGGTGTTCTGACAGTCAATCATGCGCCCTTCACCGTCCGCTAGCTCCCCTTTGTCGAAAGCTTGATAGAAGATGTTGAGCACTTCTGGATGGGCTTTTTCAACCTCGTCAAGAAGCACCACAGAATATGGCATCTTGCGTATTGCTTCGGTCAATACACCGCCTTCGCCATATCCAACATAACCTGGGGGCGAACCAATAAGACGTGAGACCGTGTGTTTTTCTTGGTACTCTGACATGTTGATCGTGGTTAAAAATTGTTTACCACCATAGAGTTGCTGGGCTAATTGCACCACGGTTTCTGTTTTACCGACGCCGCTTGGTCCTACAAGTAAAAATGCGCCTTTGGGCCGTCCAGAGCGCCGCAAATCCGCACGCGCAGTCAGTAAGTGCCGATGTATGCGTTCGATAGCAATGTCTTGCCCTTTAATCGCATTTCCCAGTAACGTTGTCAGGTTTGTGATTTTGTAGAGCTCGTCGCTGTTCATTTGATCGATAGGCACGCCTGTCCAATCAGAAATCACTTCTGCCACCTGCTCAGCATCAACGTGTGGATGCATCAACCGCTGGTCATGCGGAATAGCGTTAAGTGCATCGTATTTGTCAGCCAATGTCTTTGCTAACGCTTCACGGTCTTGCTCTTGTGACGCTTCATCAACTTGACCCTCATCAAGTTCGGCTGATAGTGGCGGATTTAACAGTGTCGCGCGTAGATCAATGATTTCCTCAACCAACAAACGCTGCTCCCCCCAGCGTGCTTGCAGTGCATGCTTTTCAGCTTCGTCCGCTTGCTCTTGTGTCTCAAGCTCATCTAAACGAGCTTGATCAACGGCTTGGCCAATATATTGGGCTCGCTTCAGCATCTCTATTTCTTGCTGGCGTTGATGACAGAGTGTTTCAAGTAACGCGAGACGTTTAGGGGGAGTCGTTAAGTTAATGGCAATCCGTGCACAGGCAGTGTCGAGTACATCGATCGCTTTATCAGGCAGCTGACGCCCAGATAAATAGCGAGCAGACAGTTCCGCCGCCGCTTTTAAGGCATCATCGGCAATCAATACACCATGGGCTTTTTCATACACACTGCCAAGCCCTCGCATAATATCAACGGCTTGGTTTACGGAAGGCTCTTCAAGCTTCACCAACTGAAAACGACGCGTCAAAGCAGGATCTTTTTCGAAATACTTTTTGTATTCTTTCCAGGTGGTTGCGGCGATCGTGCTCAGCTCGCCACGCGCTAAGGCGGGTTTGAGCAAGTTGGCGGCATCACTGCCCCCTTCCTGGTTTCCTGAGCCAATGAGAGTATGAGCCTCATCAATAAACAGAATAATGGGGTTCGGCGCGCTCTTAATGCCATCAATGACACCTTTCAAGCGTTTCTCAAACTCACCTTTGACGGAAGCACCCGCTTGAAGCAAACCAAGATCAAGGCAGAATAGCTCAACGTTTTGTAGGCGCTCTGGGACATTACCGGCCGCAATGCGCAAAGCTAACCCTTCCACCATGGCGCTTTTGCCTACTCCCGCATCACCGACAACAATTGGGTTGTTTTTACGACGGCGACAAAGAATATCAACCATTAAGTTGAGCTCTTCTTCGCGACAAAGCACTGGATCCAATTCACTATTTTTGGCTTGTGCGGTGATGTTGGAGCAATACTTATAAAGCGGTGACTCGCTGCCTTCCATTGATGGCGCTTTTGGCCCTTTTTTCTGGTCACTTTCCACGGCAGTTTCAGCAGAGTCCGCGACAATAGCGTCAAAATGCGTTTTCAAGCTCTCGCGATTAATGCCTGCTAATAACTTGGATGCCGAACGCGACAAGTAGCGGTCGGCGCGATTTAATACCGCAAAAAAGACGCTTCCCGAACGCAATTCTGATTGGTTTAGCTCTGTGGTTGATAGCAACCATGCTTCTTGCAGTACTTCAACCAACAGCGGCGAGAACGCTGGGTAGGTATCAAGCGTGTTATCTCGCTCGTAATTGCCTGCGAGCGCTTGCTTAAGCGACTCAGTGTCGATATTTGCTTGCTTGGTAATGAGTCGAACGTCAGACAAAGGATTATCTAGCAAGATCTCTAGGAAGTGCTCAACTAAGACTTCAGGATGATGACGCTCAATACATAATGAGGCGGCTTGCTCGAGCGCTAATTTGCTTGGCGCATTTAATTTAGCGATGAGCGTGGACAATTCAATTCGAATCACAGGGACACCTAATTCTAATCAATATAATGTTGTTCGGGTCACAGCAACTGATTCAGTTGACTGAGTACATTTTCAGACTTTTCATGTAGAAAGTATGAATAGCCAGCGAAGATACCCGCCCACAAGACGAGAAATCCGACAAAAATAGACCAAAGCGGCACCTGGCGGCTGAGTGCATACCGAGTGTTAACAACATGGTTACTCCCCTCACTCAGTTGTTTGGGTTGCTTTTCATCATCTAATAGTTGGTCATGTAGCCTTTTAATGACTTTTTCTCGCTGCGCATACCCCCCATCAATCACTCGATATTTCCCTTCAAAGCCCAAGCACAAGCAGTGATAAATAAACACGAGTAATGGTCGATACCTCTCGGGCTCGTTTTCCAAACGACCTAGAACGGTAAATACTTTCTCGCCTCCCCATGTTTCATTGTGGAAACGAGACAACATTGAATGCTCAGCCCAGCAGGTGTTAGCTCCCCATGGGGTACCCATGACCGCTTCATCAAGAAACGTACACAATATATAGCGATATGCCATCAGCATTGCGTGTTCATAACCTTGCTCTGATAGCTCTATTTCGATCGCTTTTATTTCCTCGATCGTTTGGTGGTAGATTTGCTCAATATTCTCGCAACTGGATAATGAACGTACTCGCAACGCTAACCCGAATAGAGGGGTTGCCGCATCCACCAACGCATTAGCATTGTGGCCACGTAGTTGAAACCAGTAATCTTGGTCACTGTCTATTTTTTCAACGTTATCATGTAGGAGGTCTTTAAAGACACTTTCGTCAGTGGCTGCCATAATCAATCTCTTATTGCCCAGAATTGAATATCAAGATCATCAAATGCGGCGGCGACATGGAACGCAAAGCCACTAGAGTTCGTGAGCATCGACCACGCCGCACTCTCTTTGTCCAATTGGTAGTAGGTATAGCCGGCATGGTAAGGCAACTGGCGAGGCGCAACAGGTAGCGAAATCAGCGGAATACCAGGCAGTTGAAGTGAAATAAGCTCGCGAATTTTCTCAACCGAAGAGACTTTGGTTTGCTGAGTGAACAATCGCCGTAACTCATCCAATGGCATACGTGCTTTAACTGCAACGATAAACTCTGCCGACTCCATCAATTGCGGGTCTTGAACCGGCGCGACCATCAGGCCGTAGTTGCGCTTATCTAGCTGAATAGAGACGGCTCGAGGCTCCAGCACCACACTGAGGCTCTGGCGCAAATAGCGGATAACAGGCCAAAATGCATCACCCGGCATATCGTGGTTATAAGCTGGCATTGACGGTGCCAGACGGCTTTCATCCGTGAACGTTGCTAACTCACCACAAATTGACGACAAGCATTCATACAAACGTTCTGGGTGCAGACTGCCTAAAGAGGCAAGGTGCTTCATCTGCGGATACAGACGGTTCAACGAATGTAAAAGCATAAAATCAGAGACATCAGCCACACCGCCCTGAGAAGGAGAACTAATACGTTGAGCGATATTTTTTGCGCGCTCTTGCATCAAACCAGACATTTCATTGATAAAACGGTGCAAGGTCGCATTACCAGCAACATTGAAATGGCACGGAATAAAATTAGCATCAAGGACAACACTACCGTCAGGTCGCTTTTCTGAAATCCGCGCAATAGGAATAGAGGCATAGGCACTGCGATCCTCTTTTTCTAGCATCAATTGCAACTGAACCGGTGATACATCAAGCGTGGTTGTGTCACCTTGCACACTCTGTACATCTCGCACATCGATACGACGGCTTTCATAGCGCCCTGACCCTTTTTCATCAGGCCAGTTCACTTCCATAATCGATTCACTGCGTAACGGTATAGCAAGGTAAATCAACTGATTTGAAAGCGATCCGTCTTCGATTTCTAACGCTTCAGGCATTACGTCTTCTTGTGGGATACGAAACGCCGTTCCATCTGGCATGACACCGACTGCTCGCTCGATGGCAATACGTCCAAACGCTAGATATTCCGGATTTAGTGACAGCTCAGCAATGCCATATAAATATTTACTGACGGACGTTAACCGCTCTTCCAATAAATACTCACTGTAGCGCTGATGCTGCTGGAAATGCTGAGGCTTAATAAAGAGCCCTTCGCTCCATATCACGCGATTACGTGCAAACATTACCTTTATTCTACCTTTTCTAATTTCACGTCATAATCTTGAAATAGCATCAACAAATGATACTTGCGGCCTTTGTTCAGCACTTTGACAGCTTTTTTCCATTCCCCGAGATTAGGTTCGGCAAAATGTGCCATCACACCGATATAATTTGTGTCTTCGTCGATCTCAAACGCATTGACAAATTTGAATTGCCCTGGGGTCAGAACATAGTCGTAGTTATTAATAAAGTTACTACTCAATGCACCTTCATAGTCAGTACGCAATTGATCAAATCCCGCAGACATGAACATCGAATCATCTTCGAGTTCAAAGACTTGTACCTCGATAGGTGCTGGGTCTCCTGCTATATTCGGATTGACACCACTGTCACTGACTAAACTAAACGTCGCAGTCGTGGGTTGTTCTTCAGGCTTGTATTCATCTGAAGAACTACAGGCTGTCAATAGTATGATTGCGCAAAGCACACCTAACTTTTTAAGCATGATTAGCCCTCCTGTTGTTTTTCGCGAATACGTTTGTCATAGACCTGCTCAAATATTTCCCAAAAGAGTTTAGCGAAGCCTTGTTGACGGTTAGATGTAAGCTCTTTGTAATAATTACAATACATTTCCCACGCCCAAGCCGACTCACCATCTTCATGTGCGTCCGTATTGCGTCGACAATGTTGAAAACGACGTAACAGCACTTCCGGTGAAAACGCGTTTAATATTTGATCTAATGCTTCTGAAATCGCATCCTGCGTTGCTTCATTATGATCTCTTACATTTTTTAAGCTCTCAGCAATGGCTGCAGGCGCAGACAAATGAACTAAGCTTTTATCCGCGTCATACATAGTGCGAACCGTATCTTGGTAAGAAAGACCAAGACGTAACGGGTTGTCTTCAATAGGTTGAAGATTACGGTTCATCGTTCCAAATCGTCCTTCTGCAGCTTGTTCGTGCAGTGCTAGCAAGCCTTTTAAACACGCTTGTAACGATTGACCCATTTCTTGTGACAGGAAATGCATCCGTTGAACATCTTGTTCATTCGTTATACGAACACCAAGCCCTTCTAGCATTGGACCCGTTAATAAGTGTTGCCCGTGTCCACCATGGTTATTTGACGGCGTAGGCGATGATTCATTTTGCAAACTCTTGGCCACTTCTTGCTCGAGAAGTCCTAGCTCTTTTTCGTCCATTGGCTTCATCTCATTTTCTATCGGCTTGGAAGGAGTATGTGATGCCATATTCGCTGGCTGTGCATCCAATACTTGTTGATCTGACTTGTTACTGGTGGCCTGGTTTTTTTTCTGACCGAATCCAAAAATACGCTTCAATCGCACAGAGGCAGACATGACATCTTCGCTGTCGGCCTGAGGCGTAAACGAAGGTTGCTTTTCAACCAAGTTTTT
This sequence comes from Salinivibrio sp. MA607, assembly GCF_001996245.1. Lineage (NCBI taxonomy): Bacteria > Pseudomonadati > Pseudomonadota > Gammaproteobacteria > Vibrionales > Vibrionaceae > Salinivibrio > Salinivibrio sp. MA607. Next base: position 23,301 of record NZ_MUFJ01000038.1, read on the forward strand.
CTTTGAAATCAGATTACCCGTTTCACTGATCTGCTCGGCTGGTTCACCATCCAATAACCAGTTTGATCCTTGGATATGTGTCGATGCCTCTAGCTCGGCCAAGGGATCAATAGGCGCTGATACATCTTCAAGCTCGGGCTCGTCATCGACTGGTTCATGACCATTCGCTAACAAATCTGTGTGGTTAGAATCAAAAAGCGTATCAATATGTCCAGCGTCAACCTCTTCGTTTTTTCCGGTTAACACGCGTATCTCATATGGGCCAATTTGCATTTCATCTTTATGTGCTAAACGTGCTAATTGCCCTTTACCAAGCGGCATATCGGTACCGTTAACAAAGGTCTGTCCACACTCATCACGCACACAAAAAGCACCATCCACCATTAAGATCTCACAATGCAAATCATGCACGCGTCCTAAACGATCTTTTAATCGCCAATGCACGGCGGGCGATGCGCCAATGGTGCCACCAGATTCCACAAAACGAATCTGTGCCGACAAACCAGATTCTAAGGTTTGCGCGTTTGCGACTACGAGTGTTATGCCGTTTTGATGTTGTGAGACCATCGTTATTGCCTTACCTGAATTAATACACGCTTATCTTGCAGCTCTTCGCCAAGGAAAGATGTCCATCCCAGCGCTATGTGTTGCCCCAGCTGAAGAGCAGGTGTTTCTTCATCTGTCATCGACAACTCCAAATCAAATGCCATCTGCTCACGCAGAATAAATTCAACTAACTTACACAAAGGCTGATACTCTTTACCGACCGGTAAAAAATCATTAAAACGCTCTCGTGTCAGATCTTTGATACAAATAACGAACTTTCCATTGCAATCAAAAACCGACTCTCCAATCACAGTGTCTTCACCAAGGCGACCATTCATACAGCCAAGAGACATCTGTTGCTCTTTCGCAATCTTTACCTTGCGCGTTACCCATTGGCGGATCTCTACATGTTCAAGATCAAAACAGTGCGCGATGATGCCAGCAACCACTGTCGGTGATCGGCTTCGCCCCGCTAACGTCCCGGCATAAGCCAACATTTTGCACCAGTTTATCGGGGTGTCCCCTCTTAACTGGGGATCACCCAGCCCAACAAGTGCGAATAACTGTGCCGAAAACTGATCTTCCGCACCTGGCTGAAATCTGACGTAATAGCGGTATTTGCGCCATATGCGATAGACCAATGCGATCAATCGGTTATTAAAAAAGTCCAAGAAGGGTCTTTTAATTCCTCCTGGCTCTTCATGTAGCAGTTGCTCTGTAATGAATGCCGGCAGTGGCGATTGTGAGCCCGCAAGTCCTAAAAAGTTCGTAAGCATCACTGTGTGATCATTCACTTGATCCAGCGATGCTATATCTGATGCAGCAAACCCAAGACTGGGATTTGCACTAAACACTAACTGGCACTCGCGCTCCCATTCTTCTTCCTCTGGGTTAAGCCCTTTATGCTTCTGCAAAAGCTCAACTAATTGGAAGAAGCTATACACTCGCGCATCTTTTACGAGATCAGCGGTACTCATTTCTGTTTCTTCTAAATGAGTGGTTGCTTCCCGACTCTCGTCTGCCATGTATAGCTCTCATTATTCGTTGTGTTGATGACGGTGAGCTCATGAAAAGAATTAATGCTCGCATACAACGAGAAAAAGTGGCTGAGTACCGTTCCAAATAAATATAAATCGCCTTCAGAACCAAACCCGTCTTGATTAAGATAAATCGTCGACTGTAAGCCACGGACAGGCATTCCTCTCAATAGCTTATCCATTGGCTTTGATTGAATGTCTTCAATCGCGTTTAGCCGCTTCTTACCTACTCGCTCTGCTTGACGATCGACAAGCGCACGAAAATCATACGCTGTTAATACACAGCTAAGTGCATCTTTGGATAACAATGACAAATAATTGAGCGATAAATTAGAAATCAACATCCATAATAAACTGCCATCTAGCACAGGACGGAGTGCTTGAGTTGGAATGGTGATATTCTCGAATTCTGCAAATGGTGGTGAGCTATCCGTTGGACACGATATATCACCGACGCCTAACTCCAAAGGTAACTGTCTATTCGTACAAGTCAGCTTAATCGAAACAGCTTCATCGACGTCCACGGATGTCGATTCGTCCCCTCGAATGAAAGAGATAAAAGAATCGAATCCATCACCRCGAATACTGTCTTTGACACGCGCTCGGTAATAGAGTGTCTCGCGGTTACGCACGCGCTCAACTTCATGCTGGAAGCTTTCAAATGGCGTATAAGTCCGCTTCTGACCGCGAATAGGCTGGCCATCAATAATCTTGTCTTGTCGCCCAGTGACACTATCAATACTAAACACTTCATAGTGAGCCGGTTTATTACTCGACGGGATCACCTTGTACTCAGTGTTTTTTCCCGTTAAATCAATAGGGTCTGCATCATGATTGAATAAGTTAATAATAGGTGTGCAGTAAAGCTGAAAACTTTCAGGTCTGACTCTGACATCCGATGGCAAGGTTTTAGAGAGATGCAGCTGCACCGTAAACTGTCCATATACATTACTCGGTATGGCTTTATCTAACCCCCCGATGTCAACAAAGTGAAACGCCTCTGGAAATGACAAATACTCCTGCAGCACACGATAACCATCATAAACATTTTGCGGATATGGCAATAAAGCATCGCCGGCGTTAAATCCGACAGATGAAAACGCATCACGTGGTAACGAAAATGCTGTTCCATCAACATGCACCGTTACCTTCTCTAGATGATGACTCAACCACAGATAGAGCATTTGCGCGCTATATTTGTCTCCGCCAATATAAAAGCGCAGTTTATTAATGTTGGCATCTCGTACCGACATATCACCACTGAGCGTCATCTGTAGCTGTATTGTCGTCGCCTCGCGCGTATGTTCAGCATGAACGCTGGAGCAAGAAAGCGGGTAAAGATCAACGTCACGGCAAGTTTGAAAGCGACACTGAGTTTCCATGGCAGACTTACTATCAAGCTCAGTCCCTTTCACCACAGTTTGCTTTTCACTGAGACTTTCTTCTGGTTTGAATTGCGCAATACACATGCTAGGGACTGGCCGTAAATAATTGGGCCAAAGCATATTAATGATTGAGTGAGTTAACTCTGGAAAGTCATCATCCACTTTTTCGCGCAACTTGCCCGTTAAGAACGCAAATCCCTCTAGTAACCGCTCTACATCAGGATCGGTGTGTCGACCGTGTAAGAAGCGAGCCAGTTGGGGATGCAGTTCAGTAAAAGCTTTACCTTGCTCTTTCAAGAACGCGAGTTCTTCTCGAAAATACTTGTCTTTCGTCATGCGATTTACAACACCCGATATTGGCGGTTCTGGTCTAAAAACAAGCTAAGTTGAACTTTCTCGTGCAGCGCTTCACTGTTGACGGTAGCAACAATATTAAACCGCAACATTAACGGTGAATGCGGATCAAAGTCTGATGTCACCAGGATATTTGTTAGCCGCGGTTCATATCTCTCTAAACAGTCTTTGATCGCGAGTTTCACTCTGAGCGATAAGTCTAAGCTTTCGAGTGTCGCATCGTTGAAATCAATCAGACCGAGTTCAGGAGAGCTTTGCGCCCCGCCAATACGTGTATTCAGCACATTGGCAATATTGCGTTTGATCGATCTCACCACGTCTGGGCTACTCGGCCCCTGAGTGACAGATACAGGTTTAGCGCCGGCTTCAAGACGCTCCAAGAAGCCGACACCAAATGCACTGTCTTCTAGCGCAACGTATGCCATGATTACTGATCAAGCCTACCAACAAGAGACAGTTCAAAGTTCGCGCCCATATATTTGAAATGAGGACGAACGGCCAAAGACACCTGATACCAGCCAGGATTACCCTCAACGTCAGTCACTTCAATCTTGGCAGCGCGAAGTGGTCGACGACTACGTACATCTGCTGGTGGGTTTTCTTGGTCAGCGACATATTGTTTGAGCCAAGTATTCAACTCTCGCTCCAGATCTTGGCGTTCTTTCCAAGAACCAATTTGCTCTCGTTGTAGCACTTTGATGTAATGCGCCAAGCGATTAATAATCATCATGTAAGGTAGCTGTGTACCGAGCTTATAATTGGTTTCCGCTTCTTTACCTTCTTTGGTGTTTGGGAACACCTTCGGTTTTTGGATTGAGTTGGCAGAGAAGAAAGCAGCGTTGTCGCTACCTTTACGCATGGTCAAGCCAATAAATCCCTCTTCGGCAAGCTCAAATTCTTTGCGGTCAGTGATCAACACTTCCGTCGGGATTTTGGATTGTAGTGCGCCCATCGATTCATAAACATGAACTGGAAGATCTTCTACTGCACCACCGCTTTGTGGCCCAATAATATTTGGACACCAACGATATTTAGCAAAGCTATCCGTTAGACGCGTTGCAAATGCAAATGCGGTGTTCCCCCAAAGGTAGTGTTCATGAGCTTGGCTAACGTTCTCGTGATACACGAAAGATTTGATCGGATTTTCGGTTGGATCGTACGGAACACGCAACAAGAAGCGCGGTGCAGTCAGACCCAAATAGCGTGCATCTTCAGATTCACGAATTGAGCGCCACTTGGTATATTTAGGGCTTTCAAAGATGGACTTGACATCTTTAATGTTTGGCAGCTCTTCGAACGACTCAATACCAAAAAATTCAGGTCCAACACTTGAGATGAATGGCGCATGGGCCATCGCACCTAGCGCACCCATGTATTGAAGCAACTTCATATCTGGCGTAGATGGGGTGAAGGCATAGTTACCAATAATGGCACCCGTTGGCTCACCACCGAATTGACCGTAACCTGATGAGTAGACGTGCTTATAGAGACCTGATTGCGTTGTTTCAGGCGCAAACTCAAAGTCATCTAGCAACTCATCTTTGGTCACATGCAAGATGTCAACTTTGTTGTTCTCGCGAAAATCCGTCCGATCGACAAATAATTTAAGTCCACGCCATGCCGATTCCATTTCTTGGAAAGACGTGTCGTGCAATATTTCGTCCATTTGAGCACTGATCTTTTTGTCAAGCTCAACAAGCATTTGATCAACAAGTGCTTTGTTAACAGGCTCTTGGGTTTGATCGTTGCCAACGAGGTTTTCGATGAAGGCGGCGACACCTTTCTTTGCGACATCATAGCCTTCTTCGCTAGGCTCAATACGCGTTTGCGCCATTATCTCGTCAAGTAAGCCACCTTCCTTGACTTCAGGAGACTCTACGACTGATTCACTTGTAGACATGTTTCTATTTCCTAAGGCTTAAGTTACTACTGGTTTGAATCAATTACTCTTTCGGAGCGTCATCATCACTACTGACAATACTTAGCTCAGCAAGCAACTTCTCACGGGACTCTTCAGAGTTAAGCAGCTCCTGTAAGCGATCACGGAATGCTGGAATATTGCCAAGAGGACCTTTTAACGCAACCAAGGCTTCACGAAGCTCTATTAGTTTTTTGAGCTCGGGAACTTGAGCTGCAACAGAGTCAGGCGCAAAATCATTCATTGATTTAAAAGACAGCTCAACAGGCAGTTCAGCGTCTTTATCATCAGTAAGTTGATTTTTTACAGTGGTGGAAAGATGTAAATTACTTTCACGCATTACATCTTCAAAATTGTTTTTGTCGACTGATACTGTCGCACGCTCTTCAACCGGCGTGTCTTCAGTGTGACCTTTAAAATCACCAACAACCAAGGTTTTAAGTGGCAGCTCTACTTCCGCTTGCTGGTCACCCGTTGCAGGTACGTACTTGATATTTATGCGCTCTTTTGGCGCAACGCTTCCTTCTTTGGACACTTTGAACCCTCGATACCTTCACCAAAATGGCAGCACAGCCAGGAATGATCCTGCCACGCTGGACTGCGTTAACATCTTACAAACATCAATGACCTGTTGTGCTGCAATCACTGACGGTGCGCCAGCATACATAACGAAAAATTAGACATTAATTAAAAATGCATAATTTTGGAGTAATGCCTCATTWTTATTTTTTATGATCAAAAACACACGCAACGCTGACACCTTGACATTGTCATGACAATTTATATGTAAACATCATGTTAGCGAGTAAAAACTCTAAAAAACAAATAAAAAGATGTTTTCTTTATTGCGTTTAAATC
>NZ_MUFJ01000039.1:0-25046 GCF_001996245.1 Salinivibrio sp. MA607
CTCCTAGTACGAGAGGACCGGAGTGGACGAACCGCTGGTGTTCGGGTTGTGTCGCCAGACGCATTGCCCGGTAGCTAAGTTCGGCACAGATAAGCGCTGAAAGCATCTAAGCGCGAAGCTGGCCCCGAGATGAGTCATCCCTAGAGCTTCGAGCTCTCTAAAGGGTTGTYSTAGACTASRACGTTGATAGGCAGGGTGTGTAAGCGCTGTGAGGCGTTGAGCTAACCTGTACTAATTGCCCGTGCGGCTTAACCATACAACACCCAAGAGGTTTTGGGTTGGACTTAAAATAAAGCCAGTTGATTGTGGCGAGAACGAAACAGCTTTCTAGATTCGTGTTTTGACTGAAAAGTGAAGACACACCAAATTTTGCTTGGCGACCATAGCGCTTTGGACCCACCTGACTCCATGCCGAACTCAGTAGTGAAACGAAGCAGCGCCGATGGTAGTGTGGGGTCTCCCCATGTGAGAGTAGGACATCGCCAGGCYCTCATTGCTTATCTTGTTGATAGCTCGATGCTTTTGATATCTGCGATGCTCATGTATTGGCATACACTGCGCGTCTCGATTCAAAATCCTCATCGCATCAAACAAGATAATCTAATTAGAGCTTAATGTTGGGCTTTAGTTAGCAAAAATTTAAGCATCAAAGCAATTAAGTGTAAGACTTTGATGAAACAGAATTGGTGCGGAGTGGTAGTTCAGTTGGTTAGAATACCGGCCTGTCACGCCGGGGGTCGCGGGTTCGAGTCCCGTCCACTCCGCCACTACTTAGAAACCCTAGCTGAAAAGCTGGGGTTTTTTGCGTTTAAGCCCTGAGTAAATAGCTGCTTATGTTAACCCCTAGGGTACCAATTGCGACATGTGCGAGCCTGAGTGCCTGAACGTAACCCCTTCATATTAGACTGTCATCTATTACTGTTAAGCACTTAGCGTTAGCTAATCGTTGTAGATGATGCAGACATAAAAAAGCGCCTTGCGGCGCTTTTAATGGTTTAGGCCATGCCTTGGATGACCACAAACTTTTCTAGGAGCTGATCCTCGGTCTCGACATTATCGGGATCGGTGATAATGCACTTGGAGATCGGGCAAACCGACTGGCACGTCGGTTTGTCGTAATGGCCTTTACACTCGGTGCATAAATCGGGCTCGATCTCAAAGATCTCGGAACCCATTGAGATAGCCCCGTTGGGACACTCGGGCTCACACATGTCGCAGTTTATGCATTTATCGGTGATGAGTAGTGCCATATTACTTACCCGATGGGTTACGCGTATCTTGACCTGATTGTAGGTTACGCATCAGTAGCGCGTACTCTAGATCCATATCAGCGGGCACGGGAATAAACACGAAATGGCCGCTGCCTTTGGCATCGTCGATCGCTTCTGATTTGCGGTTTTCCATCGCCTCTAAGGTGAAATGCACATTGCCGCGTGGCGTCATTAGCTCCATGCTGTCACCGAGCATAAATTTATTCTTCACTTCCACTTCGGCCAGATCGCCTCGACGCTTGCCAGTGAATTCGCCGACAAATTGCTGCTGCTCAGAAATCGAGTAACCATAGTCGTAGTTTTGATAGCTATCGTGGGTATGACGGCGCAAAAAGCCTTCGGTGTAGCCTCGGTGTGCAAGGTTCTCGAGGGTATTCATCAGGCTCTCATCGAATGGTTTACCGGCCACGGCATCATCAATGGCTTGGCGATACACCTGTGCTGTGCGTGCGCAGTAATAGAACGACTTAGTACGGCCTTCGATTTTGAGCGAATGAACGCCCATTTGCGTAAGCCGTTCAACGTGCTGAATGGCGCGCAAGTCTTTTGAGTTCATGATGTAGGTGCCGTGCTCATCTTCGTATGCCGCCATTAACTCACCGGGACGTCCACCTTCTTCGAGCAATACTACGTCATCAACCGGCTCGCCTTTACCAAGTGTGGGAGTCACTTCTTGAACTTGTACCACCTGGCCAGCATCGTCTTCTTTGCCTTGATGGACTTTGTAGTCCCAGCGGCAAGCATTGGTGCAGGTACCTTGGTTTGGATCGCGCTTATTAATATAGCCTGATAGCAAACAACGACCAGAATACGCCATACAGAGCGCACCGTGAACAAACACCTCAAGCTCCATTTCAGGGCAGTGTTGGCGGATGTCTTCGATCTCTTCCAGTGATAATTCACGCGATAAGATCACACGCTCAATGCCTTGTTGTTGCCAAAACTTAACCGTGGCCCAGTTAATCGCATTAGCTTGCACGGAAAGATGAATCGGCATATCAGGAAAATGTTCGCGGACCATCATGATAAGGCCAGGATCCGACATGATCAGCGCATCCGGACCCATATCAATGATAGGTTTAAGATCACGAATAAAGGTTTTAAGCTTTGCGTTGTGCGGCTGAATGTTGCAAACCACGTAGAATCTTTTTCCCTGCGCATGGGCTTCGTCGATCCCAATTTTTAGGTTGTCGTGGTTAAATTCATTGTTGCGCACACGCAGGCTATAGCGTGGTTGACCGGCGTAAACAGCGTCAGCCCCGTAGGCAAACGCGTAGCGCATGTTCTTTAGGCTACCGGCGGGAGAGAGTAATTCTGGCGTCAACATAATTCCAAGCTTGAGTCTGAGTGTAAGTCAGGCACCTTCACGTTGAAGGTGAGTGTGGGCGCCATTTTACTGTGACATTGCCCACACTACCAGCCGAATTTACCTAATCTTTGTAAGGGTTAATGCGGTAAAGGATTAGTCGGTTTTCAGTCCGCCTAGCGCGGTAAATATGCCATCGAGCAAGGTGTCGAGCTCACCACACATGAGTGATAAATCTGCATCAAGGCGAGCAGCGACATCTTCGCGGTCAATATCGGCGTTTTGATCGCGGATTTCCTCTGAGAATTTGAGCCGCTTTAGGCTAAGGTCGTCGCCAAGAACGAAGTGAACTTGCTCTTGCCAATCCATCGATAACTTAGTGACTTGTTTGTCTGCCTCAAGGTGCGCTTGGATTTCATCACTGGTGAGATCTTGCTGCTTACATTTGATCACCCCACCTTCTTCGAGTAGCGCTTTAAGCTCGGCCTCATCACCGAGGTGGAAGCCTTGTGGGGCTTGGCCTTGCTTGACCCATTCTGTCATCGCTTGCTCGGTTGGTGTTTCCGTTTCAACCGGCACCACGGGCAAACTGCCAATCGATTTACGTAATAGGGCGAGCAGCTCTTCCCCTTTTTTAATGCTTGCCGCATCAACGAGGATCAAGCCTTTATCGGCCATAATCAGCGCACACATCTGGCTTTGGCGAGTAAACGCGCGTGGTAATAGCTCCATGACCACATCGTCTTTTAAGCTGTCTTTCTCGCGCTTTTTCAAGCGTTGACCCTGCGCTTGCTCCATGGCGTCCACTTTTTCTTCCAAGGCATCTTTAATGACCGAGGCAGGTAAGAGCTTTTCTTCTTTGCGAGCGCGGATCAGAATATTGTTACCGCTGATATGGGTGAGCATATCGCCGTGTTTACCCAACGCATGATCCCAGCCAAATTTTTGCATGTCTTGGCTGCCACACGGGGTAAAATCGAATTCTTTCAGCTGGCTTTCCAACTGAGCGGGATCGAGAGGAATATCACGGGTGAGACGATAGACGAGTAAATTCTTAAACCAAATCATGGCGAGGCTTTATCCATCCTGTTGTGAGAAAGGCAACATGGTATTGCATTCACTCTCGAATGTCGCTGCAATTAGCGTAGAATTTAACCCTACTCGCGTGTTGTGCGAGATGCACTTGCCGAACGCTCAAATAAAATGGATTACCCCAGCTGTGTTAAAAATCATTCATACCTCCGACTGGCACCTTGGTCATCAGCTTCACGGTTACGATCGTCAATATGAACATCAAGTCTTTCTCGATTGGCTCAAGCAATGTCTCATTGATGAGCAAGCCGATGCATTGTTAGTGGCCGGTGATGTGTTTGATACGGCGAATCCACCGGCAAGCGCATGGCGGATGCTGTATCGCTTTTTAGCCGACATAGCAAAAGCGTTGCCCCATTTAAATGTGGTGATCACCGGGGGAAATCATGATTCACCTAGCAAACTCGACGCCCCACATGAGCTTCTAAAAGCCTTTGATTTACACTTAATTGGTGCCATTGCCCGCGATAATGATGGGCGTTTAGACACCGAGCGCATGATGGTACCGATCACTGATAACAGTGGCGAGACGGCAGCATGGATACTCGCGGTGCCTTTTTTACGCAGTGGTGATTTGCGTACTGAAGGGTTGGGAGAAGAGGATGATCGTCTCATCGAAGGGGTTCGACAGGTTTATCAGCAAACCGAACAAGCGGCGCGCGCTAAGTGCAAAGGGATGCAAGCATTGATCGCGATGGGGCATGTATATATGGCCAGTGGTGAATTATCTGAGATGTCAGAGCGGCGTATTCTAGGTGGTAATCAGCATGCGCTGCCCGCTGATATTTTCAGTGACGATGTGGCCTATGTCGCGCTTGGGCATTTGCATTTAGCTCAGCAAGTCGCCAAACAAACACGGATTCGTTATTGCGGCTCACCGCTTCCCCTATCACTGTCAGAGCGCCATTATCGGCATCAAGTGTTGGCCGTTACATTAGAAGGTAACCAACTGCAGAGTGTGACGCCTCACATTGTCCCGCGTGCCGTGGATCTCTGGCGGGTGCCAGAAAAAGCTTCGCCACTTGACACTGTGTTAGCGAGCTTGGCAGCGTTGGCGCCGCAAGATTTGCCGCTCGCTCAGCAACCCTTACTCGATGTGCCTGTGCTGTTAGATAAACCACAGCCGATGTTACGCGAGAAGATTTTAGCCGTGCTTGAGGACAAACCTGTGCGTCTGGCAAAGATTACGCCGCATTATCGTGAGACGTCTCAAGATACGGGCTTTCGCCAGCAACACCTTTCCGACGTAGAACCGTTTCAGGTATTGCGTCATGGCTGGCAGCAAAAATACCAAGGTGAGCCGGATGAGGCGTTATCGGCGACGTTTTCTCACTTATTGGAGCAATTGGAACAGGACGAGGACCAATAAATCATGAAAATTCTGGCATTGCGTGGCGAGAATTTAGCCAGTATCCAATACCCGTTTGCGTTGGACTTCTCCCAAGGCCCACTCGGTGATAGCGGTTTGTTTGCCATCACGGGGAAAACGGGCGCAGGAAAATCGACGCTTTTGGATGCGATTTGTTTGGCGCTCTACGATAAGATCCCGCGTTTTCAATCCAATAAAAAACACGATGCCGATATTGGTTTGGGCGACCCGGCAACCCGCGTTAAAGCCAATGACGTTCGGAGTATTTTGTCTCGAGGCAAAGGCGAAGGTTATGCCGAAGTCGACTTTCTTGCTCATGATGGCAGCCGCTGGCGTGCACATTGGTCGGTGCGTCGTGCGCGAGGAAAAGCCGACGGTCGGATCCAAGCCAGTGAGCACTGGTTACAAAACCTGACCACAGACCAGCGTATTGCGGGCAAAAAACAAGAAGTGCTGAGTGAGATAGAGCGTCTAGTGGGGCTCAGTTATGAGCAATTCCGCCGTGCGGTAATGTTACCGCAGGGGGATTTTGCTGCGTTTCTAAAAGCCTCGGCAGATGACAGAGCGGCGTTGCTTGAACGTATGACAGGCACCGAAATCTACAGCCGTTTGTCGCAAATGGCGCATGAGCGTGCGCGTGAAGAAAAAAACGCGCTGGATCAGCTCACCCAACAGCTTGGGGATATTAATATACTCAGTGATGACGAAGAGCAACAACTGCACCAAGCGCAACAAACGTGTCAGCAGCAGATTCAAACGCAGCAACGGCAATTAAAAAAACTGAACGATTATCGCCAGCAGCACACGCATTTGGCGCAGGCGGAACAAGGGCTCGCCGCTGCCCAAAAAGCCTTGGATGAAGCCAGTGACGCGCGAAAAGGGGTGGCGGCGCGGCGGCAAAAACTGGATGACATTGCGCGCGTGCAAGTGGCCAGAGACGATTGGCAGGCTGTGCAAACGCGTCAATGGCAGCAGCAGGCATTAACGCAGGATCTTATTCACTTGGCGCGCGAAGAACGAGCGATAGCCGACGATTATGAGGTGCAAGCCGCGCACTGGCAAGATGCTAACCGAGGGGTCACGGAAGCGGAGCAAGCTTGGGCTGATATCGAACCTAAAATACGTGAGGCGCAGCAGCTAGATACGCAGTTGGCAGGGTTAGACAGCCAAATGCATGAGCAAAATATGGCGCTGAATGCACAACAGCAAAAGTACCGACACGCCCAACAAACACTCACGCAAACGCGTGAAAAATCTCAACAACAGGCGCAGCGAGCGCGCGTATTAGAGCAGGAGATTGCGCGTTACGGGGACTTTTCACATATTGCTGAGCATTATCAGCCAGTATTCGACAATCTTCGCCAATACTTAGACTGCCAAGACACCCTGACCGCGTTACAAGAAGAATATCAAACGCGTTACCGCCAACGTCAGCAGTGGGCACCACAACGAGAGAAAATCGACCAAGATATTGCGCAGGTCGATGACAGCAGCGTGCAATTGAAAACCAAGCGTCAGGCGGCAAACCCTGAATCCTTGTTCGCGGCACAAGAAGCCGACCAAGCACGTTATGCCAAGCTTCAGCAGCAAAAACGGCAACAAGAGTCACTGCTCCATGAGGCGCAAAATTGGCAATATTGGCAAGAACGCTGCCAGCATAACCATGTAGAGTTTGAAAAGCATGAAGCGATTTATCGCGACAGCCAAACGCATTTAGACCGACTTAAAGAGACGCTGACCCGTGAACAGGCCCAGGTTGATGAAGCGCAACATAGCTTGCAACAAGCAATGGCTGTTGTCGAGTTAGACGATCTTCGTCAAGCGCTGAAAGAGGGCGATCCGTGTCCGTTATGTGGGGCAACTGAGCATCCTTACTTGCATCACGCACCGGCAATTGAAGGCATGATCGCGCAGCAACAGTCGCGTGTCGATGCGTTGCAAGCCTCTTATAATCAACACAACGCCGAATACTATTACTGGCAAAAACAGCATCAACACAGCCAGCATGTCTGTGCCGAACTACGGGAGCAGGGCTTAGTGTGGCAGGCTGAGCGTCAGCAGTATGAGCACGGGCTACGCGACGCAATGGTAGAGCTTGGGTGGCAGTTGGCGCCTGAACAACCCCTCGATGAGACGTTGAGCGAGATAGAAGCGCACGCAAAACAAACCGACAGCGACTATCACGCTTGTTATCAGGCGATCACTGCACGTCAACACCAGTTAGCGCAAATTCAGCAAATGGATGCCGCGTTGAGTGATTTACAACACGCACGAGAACAGCTTGTTGCGCGCCGACATCAACTGGATCAGTCATTGACCGAGTGTGAGACGCGGCTGAGCGCCATTGATGAGCAGTGGCAGCAACAACACGAACAGCTGACGCGCGTTAGCCAAGCGCTTGATCAGCAACTCGGTGCAGGACAGTGGCTCACAAGCCTGCAACAGGTGGGCGCCGCACGTTATATTCGCCAGATGGAGCAAAAAATTCAGGGCTATCGTGCGCTGCAGGACGAAAAAACATCGCTTGCCACGCAAAAACAACAGATAGAGACCGAGCTAGCGTCATTAACCCAGCAGTGTCAGAGCCTGTCAGAGGACACGCAGGCACGGCAAGCGCAATTAGTGAATCTGGCGCAAGCGCATCAACAGCGCAGCGCGGCGCGTCAGGCGTTGATCCCCGATTCAGACTTGGCGGCGCTTGAACAGGCGTATAAATCAGCAATCGAGGCGCAAAAGACTAAGCGTGCGCAGGCTGAGCAAGCCTATAGCCAAGCCAGTGAAAAGCGGGCAGGGGTACAGGCACGTCAGCAAACCTTGCGGCAACAACAGCAAGAGGCTGCGCAACAGTATCGCGCCAGTGTTCGACGTTGGGTCCAATGGCAGCCGACACTAGCCATGCATCAATACGACATCCTCCAAGCTTTATCTTACTCTGAAACCTGGCGAGCCAGTGAGCGGGAAGCGATCAGTGAAGTAGAAGCGGCTTACCAAGAAGCTAACACGCGCTTAGACGAACGTCAGCAACAATTAAGCCATTGCCAGCAGGCGATGGCCGCGGCGCAAGTGTGGTTTGATGAGCAGCAGCTACCGGATGATGATGCCGCGTTGACCGCCCAGCACGATGCCTGGCAACACGCGTTAGAAGACGCCGAGCAGCAGCTGTTTACCTTGCGTCACCAATTAACCGAATCAGAGAAGGCCAAACAGCAGGCCGGATCGCTGACCGAGAAAATTGACGCGCAGCGTAGCCAAACGGAACAGTGGTTAAAACTGGCCGATTTAATTGGCTCGGCCAGCGGAGCTAAATTCCGTAATCTCGCACAATCGCTGACGCTGGCGCAGCTGGTCGAGATTGCCAATGAGCATTTGGCCTCATTATCACCTCGTTATGCGTTACAAACCGTGCCCGATAGCTTACTGGCGTTGCAAGTCGTTGATCATGATATGGGCGATGAAGTACGCAGTGTTGAGTCCTTATCTGGCGGTGAAAGCTTTCTGGTCTCTTTGTCACTGGCGCTTGCGCTGGCATCATTAGCGGCGGATACACGGCAACTTGGATCCTTATTCATAGACGAGGGCTTTGGCACACTGGATCCGGAAAGCCTGGAAATGGCGTTGGCCTGTTTAGACACCTTGCAAGCCGACGGGCGGCAAATTGGGGTCATTTCACATGTAGGCACACTGGTTGAGCGCATCGGTGCGCAAGTGCGCGTCGATAGTCAAGGTGGGGGCGCTAGCCGCGTCCTGGTCACACAGCAAGGTGTTGGCTAGGTCACAGCCTGTTAACACAACGCGAAATTTGCTCGCGTCGGGTCACAAAAATGTCATAATAAATGCACATAATGGCGCCAGTTAAATGATAACACTAGGTAATTATCATGGTTAGACGGATTCTCGTTGTTGAAGACGAAGCCCCCATTCGCGAGATGCTTTGTTTTGTCTTAGAGCAAAAAGGCTATCAAACGGTTGAGGCAGAAGACTACGACTCAGCGCTGGCGCAAATATGCGAGCCTTACCCAGAAATGATCCTCATGGATTGGATGTTACCTGGTGGATCTGGACTCAACTTGATTAAACATTTGAAGCGTGAAGAGCTTACGCGTCAAATCCCAGTGGTGATGCTGACCGCTCGGGGCGAAGAAGAAGATAAAGTTCGAGGCCTTGAAGTGGGTGCCGATGATTACATCACCAAGCCTTTCTCACCGAAAGAGTTAATCGCACGACTGAAAGCGGTCATGCGGCGTGTCTCACCGACCACGTTGGAAGATGTGATTGAAGTGCAAGGTTTAAAACTCGACCCGGTTTCACACCGTGTTACAGCGAATGATGATCCCCTTGATATGGGGCCAACCGAGTTCAAACTTCTACATTTTTTTATGACTCACCAAGAGCGTGTCTATAGCCGTGAACAGCTGCTTAACAATGTTTGGGGCACCAATGTTTACGTTGAAGATAGAACGGTTGATGTGCATATTCGTCGCCTGAGAAAGGTGTTAGAGGCGGGTGGACATGCTAAGTTAGTACAAACCGTACGTGGGGCGGGGTATCGCTTCTCAACACGTAGCTAGAACATCCCTTTAAAGGGGTGAGGCGATATGGAGATATAATGGTCGAACGACTGTCTTGGAAGAAGCTAGCCTGGGAGCTGGCTTTTTTTTATTTACCTTGGCTCGTAGTAGGTGGATTGTTTGGCGGCCTACCTTGGTTATTACTCGGCGCCACCGTAGCGATGCTATTGTGGCACTTGCACCAGCAAATAAAGCTGTCTGACTGGTTATGGAAAGACAAAAGCTTAACGCCCCCATCCGGTACGGGATCGTGGGAGCCTTTATTTAATGGTATTTATCGCTTACAAAAGCGTAACCGTCGGCGTCGTAAAGAGCTTGCTAACTTAATTCGCCGTTTTCGTAACGGCGCGGAGTCTTTGCCCGATGCGGTGGTGGTATTTGAGCGCGATGGCGCCATTGTTTGGTGTAACAAACTCGCTCAGGAGCTACTTGGCTTGCGCATGCCGGATGATAACGGCCAGCATATTAGTAACTTGATCCGCGCACCGGAATTTGTCAGTTATATCGCCAATGCCAATTACGATACGGCGCTGGAAATGCGTTCTCATCTGAATAGCGCTCGCACACTCGAATTTCGGACCATGCCCTACGCGGAAGGCGAATATTTGATGGTGGTGCGTGACATCACACAGTTAAAGCAACTGGAAGGTATGCGACGTAATTTTTTCGCCAACGTTTCGCACGAGCTGCGCACACCAATGACGGTATTGCGTGGGTACTTAGAAATGACGGAAGATCCGGATATGGTTGTTGGACCCATGTGGCCAAAAGCACATGGTGTGATGACAGAGCAATTATCTCGGATGGAATCCTTGGTTGAGCAACTGCTTACGCTGTCTAAAATTGAAGCTGCAGCCAAGCCCGATCTCGATCATCATGTTGATGTTCCCGCGATGCTCGATGTGCTGCAAAAAGAGGCTCAGGCATTAAGTGGTAACAGTGAGCATGTACTTACCTTTGACGTCGACACGGCGTTGAAAGTCCGCGGCAATGATGATCAGCTGCGCAGTGCGATCTCAAACCTTGTTTATAATGCGGTGAAACACACTCCCGCCCAGGCAGAGATCCAGGTGCGTTGGTATCGTTCGAAAAAAGGCCCGCGCTTAGAGGTTATCGACAGTGGTGAGGGCATTCCGCCACAACATTTAGACCGATTGACTGAGCGATTTTATCGTGTCGACAAAGCGCGATCGCGAGAAACCGGTGGCAGTGGGCTAGGGCTTGCGATAGTTAAACACGCGCTGAGCCACCATGATGCTGAACTGGATATTAAAAGCGAAGTCGGGATAGGTAGCACGTTTGCATTCACGTTGCCGGAGCGGCTCGCATGTTAAAACGCGTTATCTTGTTTGTTTGTCTCGTATGGAGTCTGGATGCGTTAAGCCAAACCCATCCTTTACCGGATTACCAACGTACCAGCGGCATATCCGGCAACTTAAGCTCTGTGGGCTCTGATACGCTCGGTAATCTTATGGCGGCGTGGACAGGCGGATTTAAGCGCTTGCATCCGGGCGTCAATGTGCAGTTGCAGACCCCTGGCTCGGCATCGGCGGCGCCCGCGCTGGTGGAGGGCACTGCGCAACTTGGGCCAATGAGCCGCGCGATGCGTGTCAGTGAGGAAAACGCCTTTCAAGCGCGGTTCGGTTACCCCCCAACCGCAGTCCCAGTTGCGATTGACGCGATGGCCGTCTATGTCCATCAAGACAATCCACTTCGTACTATCAGTTTTCAACAGCTTGACGCGCTCTTTTCCAGAACGCTGTGGTGCGGTGCGAGTGACCCTATTACAACCTGGGGGCAGCTGGGCTTAACCGGCCGCTGGCAGCATCGTGATTTACAGTTGTTTGGCCGAAATTCGGTCTCTGGCACCTATGGTTATTTTAAGCAATCAGCCCTGTGTCGCGGCGATTTTCGTGCCGATGTGAATGAGCAGCCCGGTTCGGCGTCGGTGGTACAGTCGGTGGCTTCTTCACTCCATGCTATCGGTTATGCAGGGATCGGTCATCAAGCCTCGGGCGCCCGTATGCTTGCGATTTCTCGTCATGGCGACAAAGCCGTTATCCCTAGTGACAGGGCGATTCGAGAAGGTAAGTACCCACTTACTCGACATCTCTATTTATATATCAACAAAGCGCCGCATCAACCGCTTGCGCCTTTAGATGCCGCATTTATGCGATATATTCTCTCTAAGCAAGGACAAAAAGCCGTCAGCCAGCAAGGATATATTCCATTGCCGGCAGAAACGGTACACGCACAGCGACAGGCGCTGGGATTGGATTAGTCGTTACAGGTCAACGCCCAGTTTACGGATTGCCAGTATTGTTTTTCGGCTTCAAGATCGGCGGCTAATAAGCGGTTATCTTGGAGCCACCTTGCAGGGAAATCGAGCTGCCATGTTCCTTTTTTATCCACATTCAGTGCGATATCAGGTAGTGGCTGGTCGTTACGTTGGGAGTGCAACACACAGGCTAACCGTAATGCGCAAATGAGGGTTTCAATCAGTTTCGGCTTAAACAAAGTAAACTTGGGCATCTCATTGAGCTTTAGCGCCTTTCGATGAAAGCGTGCCAATGTCGCGAGCACTGTCTGCTGCTCTTGATTAAAACCCGGCAAATTGGTGTGGTGTAAAATATAGGCTGAATGTTTGTGATACCCCGGATAGCCAATGCTCAGGCCAACTTCATGGAGCAGTGCTGCCCAGTTGAGCAATCCGGCGAGCTCGGACTTTTTACTGCCTTTATCCGGTTCTGCTTGCGCATAAAAGTGTGCCGCCGTTTGCTGTACACGTCGAGCATGACTCAGATCGATATTGTAGCGAGCCGCCATGTCATCTGTGGTGCGGCCGCGGATATCCGTACGCTGAAAACGATCTTCCATCTCATAGAGTAAACCTTCACGCAGTGCCCCGTCGGAAAAGCGCAGTGACTCGATGGCTAACGCATCAAATATCCCCGACAAGATAGCCACACCCGCAGCAAACACAGGTTGCCTATCGGCTGATAAGCCTGGCAAATTGATGCTCTCACTGGTTTTAAATGTCAGTAGCGTTTCAATCAAACTATCCAGGCGTTTGCGGGTGATTATGCCATCGTCGTCACCCAAGCCGATGATGACCTCACGAATCGCTTTCACCGTTCCTGAAGCCCCTAAAGCCACTTGCCAGCCTGCTTGGCGGTATTGGCTTGCGAGACTCTCTAGTTTTTGCCGAGTGGCGAGCTGAGCGGCCGCAAATTGCTTTGAGCTAATGGCCCCTTTGGGGAAAAACCGTTCATTATAGCTCACACAGCCCATGCGTTTGCTATTAACCAGTAGGGGGTCAAAGTTATCACCAATGACTAATTCTGTGCTGCCGCCACCAATATCGATGACGAGTTTGCGGCCGATATTTTGTTGGGTGTGTGACACGCCCATGTAAATCAAACGCGCTTCTTCCTCACCCGAAATAACTTCTATTGGGTAAGGGAAAACTTGACTCGCTCGCTGGATAAACGTCTCGATATTACGAGATTGGCGTAACGTGTGGGTCGCGGCAATGCGGACGTTATCCACGTCAATACCGTTGAGGCGCTCAGCGAACATGGCTAAACATTCCACGCCTCGATCAATCGCTTCATCGCTAAGACAATGGTGGCTGTCTAGCCCCGCAGCGAGACGAACGCGCTGTTTATGGCGGCTGACGATTTGAAGCCCTTCACCGACGACGCGTGCGACGACCATGTGGAAACTGTTGGAGCCGAGATCAACCGCAGCAATCTCGCGCGGTTTATCCTTTGACTGGGGGTGTGTCATGTTGCAACTTTTCCGCGTGTTTGAGTGCTTGGCGTTCTATGTGTTTGAGGTAATCATAGATCTCGACTTGTGAGCGGATCTTTTTCTTGTTACCGCGTTTAACATAGGCGTTAGACATGGCTTTGTCGATGACTCGTGCTTTGGCGCGATCGGCAAATTGAATTTCCAAGATCGCCATGATGCGATCTTTGAGTCTTGGATCGCGAATGGGTGCCCCCACTTCAATACGATTATCAATATTTCGGGTCATCCAATCGGCAGATGAAATATAGATATCACGTTCACCGCCATTTTCAAAGGCAAATACACGTGGATGCTCGAGAAAGCGGTCCACAATACTGATCGCCTTGATGTTTTGACTCACCCCTTTTACGCCCGGCACGAGCGAGCACATGCCGCGGACAATAATTCGAATTTTGACCCCTTCATTGCTGGCTTTGTATAAGAGATTAACTAAGCCTCTATCAACGAGGTTATTGACTTTAAGCGTAATGCCAGCTTTGCGTTTGGCGCGCGCATGTTCAATCTCGCGCTCGATCAATTTACACATTCGGCGGCGTGAGTTACGCGGCGACACAATCAGGTGGTTAAACTTTACTGGGCGATAAGGGTTCTCGATAAAGTCGAAAACTTTTCGGATCTCTGAGGTGAGTTGTTGATCGGCGGTAAAAAGCGCAAAGTCAGTATAGATTCGTGCCGTTTTTTCATGAAAGTTTCCGGTACCAATATGGCCATAATCGCGAAGTTCGCCATCTTCGCGGCGAGATATCAAGCACAGCTTGGAGTGAATTTTTAGCCCTGGCGTGCCGAATACCACTTTGACCCCTGCGTCGGTCAGTACCCGTGACCACTCGATATTGGCCTCTTCATCAAATCGTGCCTGAAGTTCAACCACCACAGTGACGCGCTTACCGTTATTGGCAGCATCAATCATTGAATTGATAATCCGCGAGTTCTTTGCCACGCGATACACGTTGATCCGAATGCTACGCACTTTAGGGTCAAACGATGCTTGTCGCACCAGTTCGGTCATATGCCGAAAGGTATGATAGGGGTAGTACAGCAGTATGTCGCGTTCACGTATGGCCCGAAACGCATTGTTTTGCAATTGAAAATCGGCACTCTCGAAAGGCGGCAGCGGTGCGTTTTCTAGATACTGGCGTCCCACATTGGGAAAGCCGATAAAATCACGAAAGTTATGATAGCGCGCCCCGGGTAGTACACTGTCATAATCAGAAATCTTTAAAACTTGGATGAGTTTGTTCACCATTTCAGGTGGCATATCACGCTGATACACAAACCGAACAGGCAGGGCGGTTAAGCGTTGGTCCAAGCTTTCTGACATATTTTCGAGCAGGCTATGTTCGACTTCGTTGGTCAAATCGTATTCGGCGTCACGCGTCATTTTCATCGCATAAGCGTCGACGGTATCGTAATCGAACAAACCACTGAAAATCTGATCAACACAGAGTCGAATAATATTGTCCAATAAGATAATGGTTTTGCGCTGCCGCTTTCCTTTAGGCTCAGGCACTTTGACGAACCGGTCCAGATCGTCGGTTGGGATCTCAATTAAGGCATATTTTGGCTCTTCACCGGCTTTTTTTAGCTCGACCGCTAAATAGGAATAAGCGTCTTTTAAAAAGCTTAAAACATCGACATCTTTATTGAGCATGATCGGTGTAATGTAAGGCAAGATATTGCTACGAAAATAGCGTTTGAGCCATTGGGCTTGATGCTCCGACAGTTGTCGTTCATTCACCAAAAAGATATTGCGGCGTGCCATTTCAAGCAAAATATCATTATATAGATGATCGAAATCTTGATTGAGCTTGACCACTTTCGCTTGAATTTTACTGAGTAACTCCTTGGCATGACTATCCACTCCGCGCTCTTCATCAATAATGATACGGCGTTTCACATCGGCAAATCGTACTTGATAAAATTCATCAAGATTGGATGAAAAAATACCTAAAAAGCGAACCCGTTCGATAATCGGCACGCTTTTGTCCGCAGCTTCCTGCAGTACGCGCTCGTTAAAGGAGAGCCAGCTCAGTTCTTTGTCGACATGATGGGAGTCTAAAGTCATAGCGTGTGAGAAAATCCTGTTCTACTGAATAAGATGGCTGTCAGCAAGACCGCTAAAGCGTCAGACAGCCTTTCAAGGGCTTTGTACAATACGCTGATGTTGGCTGCACTTTGTAGGAACGTATCCAGTGTGTCGATACGTGAAAACAAAATGCATCATGCGTGATCCTTAAGACGATTGTTTAAACAATTATTGAGGTCGTTCAAGGTGTTGTCTATGCTTCACGGCAGTAAACTCACGAAAGTGTGCCCAATATCAACTTGGGCCAGCCTAAAGTCCGTTTGTTGCATATTTATTGCGTACCGCTCAGCAACGCACCGTCCCAGTGTCGAGGCGTTAGCCCGCAAGAGGCAGTATGATTAGCCATCATCCACTTTTTTTATATGGATAATCATAGCGGGCCGATTTGTCACAAAATTGTCATTGTAATGAAATACAATCAAGAGCTTGATTAAAATAAGAGGCGCAAATGACCCACTCCTCACCATCACTTTCTGACACCAAACGTGCGCGACGTTTAAAAGATAAACTGACGCGTCAAACAGTGCGCTTTGGTGGTGTGATGGTACTAGTGACCTTGTTGCTGCTGTTTTTTTATCTTTTAACTGTCGTGATTCCGCTGTTTCATCAAGCCAGTGTGACGTTAAGTGAACGCTTTTCTGTCTCTTCACCTGGAGCGCCACGGTTTGTTGGCGCTGATAATCGTAATCAACTCGTTTATAGCTTGGATGAGACAGGCGTCTTGACGGTAGCGCGTCGTCCTCGTCAGTCATCGATGCCTCAACAGCCTCAACAGCCTCAACAGCCTCAAGAGAAGACAATTTTCCCGCAGGCTGAAACTGTCTTACAACGCGCGCTATCGACCCTCAGTGATCCTGCGATGAGTTGGGCTCAAGCAACGGCGCCTTTTATCGCAGTGGAAAATGCTCCCGGTGAAGTGGGCGTTTGGCAATTACGCTTTGGCAACGATGACCAAGCCAGTGATGCGGTGATCCCGCAGTTATCGCGTATATCTGCGTTTGGTGGACCCGTAACGGTGGATGCGAATAGACAGCCGCTGGATAAGATTGCCCTGGCGATACCGGATAGCTTGCATGGCCAGCCGATAGCGCCTGTGTTGGCGGCTGTGACTGCCGATAATCAATTGATGATCTACCGCGGCCAGCATAAAACATCATTCCCTTTGAGCGCGCCAGTCAATCAGTTGGCATTGTCGGGCGATGGACAACGGTTATTTATCCGTCAGCATCATACTTTATCGGTTTGGCAGGTTAATAATGACATGCCCATTAAGCGCGAACGCCTAGATCTCACTCATGTGAACGATAGCTCGGTGGTTAATATGACGCTGCTAGCGGGGGGACGCTCGTTAATACTGCAGCATCAAAATGGTGACTTGACGCAATGGTTTGATGTCCTCAAGAGCGGTGAGCCGTCATTGACCAACGTGCGTACGTTTTCGCCCGGTGCTGGGGTAAAAATAATAGCGCCAGAGTTACATCGTAAAAGCGTGGCCACTGTGGATGATACTGGGCAGCTGAGCTTGGTACATGTGACCAGTGAAAAACAGCGGCATTTTGATAAACGGTTTACCTCGGTCCCGGAGGTGCTGGCATTTGCTCCTCGCGCCAACGCCTTGATGGCGGTGACACAAAATCAGTGGCAGTGGTTGGCAGTGGATAATCCTCATCCTGAAGTCAGTCTCCATTCTTTATGGCAAAAAGTGTGGTACGAGGGGTACTCATCGCCGCAATATGTGTGGCAGTCGACATCGGCCGACGATAGCTTTGAAGCAAAGTTGAGTGTGGTGCCGGTGATCTTTGGCACACTAAAAGTGGCCGTGGTTGCCTTACTGTTCGCGGTGCCAATGGCTATTGGTGCGGCTATTTATACGGCTTACTTTATGTCATCAGGGTTGAGGCGATGGGTCAAACCGACGGTTGAGACGATTGAAGCATTACCTACGGTGATCATTGGCTTTTTGGCCGGCTTATGGCTTGCCCCTTGGGTTGAAGCACATATTGCTAGCGTCTTTATGTTGTTGATCCTGATCCCGTTTGTGTTGCTGGGGTTGAGCGCCTGTTGGCGAATGATCCCCCGCTATGCTCGCCGTCGCTTGCCGGACAACGCCCAAATACTGGTGATTATCCCGGTGTTGCTGTTAGTGGGGACAATGGCCGTGTCTTTAGGGCCTTGGATTGAGCAGATTTGGCTGGGAGGCGATGCACGTCAATTCATTACCCACGAGCTAGGCATTGGTTATGATCAACGTAATGCCTTAGTGGTTGGGATCGCGATGGGCTTTGCTGTGGTTCCCACCATATTTTCGATTGCTGAAGATGCGATTTTTTCGGTTCCGCCACATCTGAAGCAAGGTGCGTTAGCACTGGGGGCAACGCATTGGCAAACATTGATGCGGGTTGTGTTGCTCACCGCTAGCCCAGGGATATTCTCGGCGGTGATGATGGGATTAGGTCGCGCGGTGGGTGAAACCATGATTGTGTTGATGGCCACAGGGAATACACCGATTATGGATTGGAACCTGCTCGAAGGGCTTCGGACCTTGTCGGCCAATATTGCGATCGAAATGCCAGAGTCCGAAGTGGGGAGCTCGCATTATCGTGTGTTGTTTTTAACCGCGTTTATTTTGTTTGTTTTCACCTTTGTCTTTAATACGTTGGCTGAACTTGTTCGTCAGCGTTTACGCGACAAATACAGTCACCTTTAATTGAGATGAGAGTGCGCATGCGTCCATGGATAAAATCTGGCACGCCTTGGGTCTGGATGACGGCAGGGATGGTTAGCGTCAGTCTTATTGCCATTCTCGGTGTCTTACTCTTGCTCGGTGTTCGTGGCTTAGGCTATTTTTGGCCCACACCGGTGACCAGTTTTGAGTTACAGACGGAACAGGGCGTAGAAACTGTCGTTGGTCAGATTTATCGAACCGATGAGGTTGATGCGACTCAGCTTATCGACGCCGGTGTTCGCTTACCCGCATACCGGCAATCCGCGTATCAGCGCTTGGTGGTTAAAATTGGCAACCGTGAACGAGAAGGGCTCGACTTTCGTCAGTTACTTGCGTTTCAGATAAAAAGCCAACACACGCCGATTGAGATGGCGATGATTGAGCGAAGCGAGAACGGTGTCTTTTATGGCAAGCCAACAGCGTATATTGATCAAAGCGGTACACGTCATGGATTAGTGATTTCTGCGCTGCGTCAGCAACTGGCGGATTTGGCGGCACGTCGTGATGCAATCAATAAAATTGAACAAGTCCATCTGGCAGGGGTGAATTATCAGCTCGAACAGTTGCGATTAGAGGAAAAATCTCGCGAACTTGAGGGGACGTTGGACAAGCGCGCCCAATCGCAGATTGCATCCCGCCGCACGCAGTTGCTCACTCAGTATCAACAACTGGAGCAAAAGCTCGCACAGCTGCGGGATAAACAAAAAACAGGGCAATTGGTTGTCGAAGATAGCCATGGTGATGAGGTCGCATTGCCGCTCGAGAATGTGCTAAATATTTGGTACCCCAATGCGATGAGCGGCGTCGATAAGCTGACATTTTGGGGGCACCAAGTGGCGGCTTTTCTATCTGAATCACCGCGTGACAGTAATGCCGCAGGTGGGGTTTTTCCGGCGATTTTTGGCACCGTTTTTCTGGTCTTGTTAATGGCAGTGATTGTTACCCCTTTGGGCGTGGTCGCGGCGATTTATCTGCATGAATATGCGCCTAAAACGGCGTTCACTCGGTTGATTCGGATTGCGGTAGTTAACCTCGCTGGGGTGCCATCCATTGTTTATGGTGTGTTTGGTTTAGGCTTTTTTGTCTACTTCATTGGTGGCACCATTGACGATATCTTTTATCAAGCGGCGCAACCCGCGCCTGTGTTTGGTACGCCAGGCATTCTGTGGTCAGCGTTAACGTTGGCGATCTTAACCTTACCGGTCGTGATAGTCTCAACAGAAGAAGGGCTAGCGCGTATTCCTACAAGCGTCCGTCATGGTGCCTTTGCCTTGGGTGCGACCCAATCTGAAATGCTATGGCGAGTTGTCTTACCGATGGCAAGCCCGGCGATGATGACGGGGTTAATTTTAGCGGTTGCCCGTGCCGCCGGTGAAGTGGCGCCTTTAATGTTGGTTGGGGTGGTGAAAGTGGCGCCTTCTCTGCCGGTTGATGGCAACTTTCCTTTCTTACACTTAGAACGGAAGTTTATGCATCTCGGCTACCATATTTATGATGTGGGCTTTCAAAGTGCGCATATTGAGACTGCGCGACCTTTGGTGTATGCGACGTCGTTTTTACTCGTGTCTGTGATCGTGGCACTGAACTTATCCGCGATCGGTATCCGTCATTATTTGCGTGAAAAATATCGCGCATTAGAACTGTAACGATAAGGATCCTGCTCGATGTTTTCGATAAACCCGCCTATAGGCGCCACGCCGAGCTTAGATTTGGGAAACTTACCGAACGAGCAAACGGCGTTAGCTATTCGGGATTTGAATCTTTATTACGGGGCGACTCAAGCACTGTTTGATATCAGTATGCGTATCCCGAAGGGCAAGGTCACAGCGTTTATTGGTCCTTCTGGATGTGGGAAGTCGACCTTACTGCGTTGCATTAACCGCATGAATGATTTGGTGGATGGGTGTCGCGTGCGGGGCGAAGTCACCTTACATGGGCAAAACATCTATCACCGCGAAGTTGATGTGCCTGCGTTACGCCGTCAAGTCGGTATGGTATTTCAGCGTCCTAATCCGTTTCCGAAATCCGTTTATGAAAATGTCGTTTTTGGATTGCGGCTGCAAGGCATTCATGATCCCCGAACCTTAGATGATGCGGTGGAGCGTTCACTGCGAGGTGCGGCGCTGTGGGGTGAGGTAAAAGATCGTCTTAACGATAATGCGTTTGGTCTTTCAAGCGGACAGCAGCAGCGGTTGGTGATCGCCCGAGCAATCGCGATTGAGCCAGAAGTGTTATTGCTGGATGAGCCCTCTTCGGCGCTGGATCCTATCTCAACGCTGACGATTGAAGAGTTGATCAACGATCTTAAAAAACAATACACAGTGGTGATTGTTACCCATAATATGCAGCAGGCGGCAAGGGTGTCAGACCAAACTGCCTTTATTAATATGGGCCGCTTGGTAGAGTACGCGGATACTGACACCTTGTTTACCACACCAAAAAATAAACAGACGGAAGATTACATCACCGGTCGCTACGGATAAGGAGCAGGCCTTGGATAATTACAATATTAGCCGCCATATTTCTGGCCAATTTAATGCTGAGTTAGAAGCGATTCGCACTCACGTCCTAGCGATGGGGGGGCTGGTGGAGCGTCAGCTCACCGATGCTCTTCGTGCCATGCACAATCAAGATGAAGAGCTAGCGCGCCATGTGATTCGTGAAGATCACAAAGTCAATGGCATGGAAGTCGCCATTGACGAGGCCTGCACACGGATTATTGCTAAGCGCCAACCGACGGCAAGCGATCTGCGCCTGGTGATGGCAATCATTAAAACCATCACGGATCTAGAGCGTATTGGCGATGTGGCTGATAGCATCGCGAAAATGGCATTGGACAATGCCAGTCATTCTCAGCAACCTTTTTTGGTTTCTCTAGAGGCATTGGGTCAGCGTGCTGCCAAAATGCTGCATGACGTACTGGATGCGTTTGCGCGGATGGATATTGATGCGGCCATGAAAGTCTACCGTAAAGACGATTCTCTCGATCGTGAGTATGAGGGAATTTTGCGTCAGTTGATGACCTATATGATGGAAGATCCTCGTTCTATCCCTAATGTGCTAAAAGTGATGTGGTCAGCGCGTGCGATCGAGCGCGTGGGCGATCGCTGCCAGAATATTTGTGAGTACATCATCTATTTTGTAAAAGGGAAAGATGTTCGTCACATTCAAAAAGAGGAGCTCGAAAAGCTCCTCAAATAGGCGTTTAGTCGTTATCGATCCACTCACTGACCTTATCAGGGACAAAACTTTGGTCATGAAGCGGCATGCGCACATAGCCCTCTTTGCTGATCTCGGGAAGAATAACGTCTGGGTATTCAATCTCTTGATAGGGGATCTGGGAGAGAAGATGCGCGATACAATTAAGTCGCGCATGCTTTTTATTATCAGCCTCCACTACCCACCATGGACTTTCCTTGGTGTCGGTATAAGCAAACATGCGATCTTTCGCCTCACTGTATTGCACCCAGCGGCTGCGTGATTCCAAATCCATGGGACTAAATTTCCAGCGTTTTATTGGCGTGTTTATTCGCTCGGCAAAACGCTTTTCTTGTTCTTCGTCGGAGACGGAAAACCAGTATTTGAGCAAAATAATCCCCGAGCGGATCAGCATTCGCTCAAATTCAGGGCAAGTGCGGAAAAACTCTTCATATTCTTCCTCGGTACAAAACCCCATGACACGTTCTACACCGGCTCGGTTGTACCAACTGCGGTCGAATAAAACTATCTCTCCACTCGCTGGAAGGTGTTCGATATAGCGTTGAAAATACCACTGTGTGCGCTCGCGTTCCGTCGGTTTATCTAGTGCAACCACACGGCACACGCGTGGGTTGAGTTTTTCGGTAATCCGTTTTATCACCCCACCTTTACCGGCGGCATCTCGCCCTTCAAAGATCACCACGACTTTCAGCTGTTTGTGTTTTACCCACTCTTGTAATTTGACTAGCTCGGTTTGCAACTCAAGTAATTTTTTTTCGTAGTGTTTTTTGCTGATTTTAAGGGGCTTTTTATCCGACAAAGCAGCACTCCTTTTGTGAAAAACATCATTTCAAGTTAGGAAACTCAACGGTGAGATGCAATATCCTTATCTCTAGGGCACAAGCTTCTCGACAAAAAGGTTTGGTCAATCACAGTATGATGAGAGCGGCTGGCGTATTGCATTTAACTGAATCGAGCGACTGCCTGCTTTACCGCCCTGACTTGCATGGGATCAGTGATGGGGTAACCGATCTTTTCACCTTCACCCATCGTCGCCATCGCATGAGTGTGGGCGGCGCTTGCTTGTGTGGTACGCGCGGACAGGTGGATATCTCGTGCGCCGGTATGAGCGATGATTTCTGCGGCATTATGCGCTGTGATCCCGGCACCTGGCATGATCCGAAGCGGCGTATGACGGACGTAATCGACCCAGGCTTTTAGTGTTTCTTTGCCTTGCTCGGCATGGTTGGCACCACCTGAGGTCAGAATACGTTCCACGGCAGGTCGCGCGATGAGGGCGTCTAACGCTGCCATTGGCTCGGTGCAATGATCAAACGCCCGATGGAACGTCACCCCCATACCTCGGGCTTCGGCCAGCATGGCATCGAGTAACGTTAAGTCTACTGTCCCATCTGGGCGTAAGGCGCCAATCACCACGCCATGACAGCCAGTTTTGCGGGCAGTGGCAATATCTTTAAGCATCACTTCAGCTTCATCATGGCTATAAACAAAGTCCCCTTCTCGTGGACGTATAATCGCGTAAATAGGCACGCGATCTTGTTGCATCGCTTGATTCAGGGTGCCCATACTTGGCGTGAGGCCACCGAGCTTGAGTGAAGCACAAAGCTCGATACGGTCTGCGCCCGCTTGCTGAGCAATCGATAAAGATTGGATACTATCAATACATACTTCGACGGTGACGGTCATAGGTGCTCCTTGTTTGAACGGTCTAGCATAACCGTGACCAGAGCAAGCGTCATGAACAAATCAGACAAGGTGTGACATGTAGAGAAACGGGAGGGAAGGAAGGCGTTGAGAGACAATAAAAAAGGGCCCGGTTTAACCGGGCCTCATTATACTGTTACATTGCTCAGTGCGGGGCACATAACCTTATTACAGGTCGTCAGTGTGCTCAGACAGATACGCGGCAACACCTTCAGGTGACTCAGCCATACCTGCTTTACCTTCTTCCCACTGTGCAGGACAAACTTCGCCATTTTTCTGGTGGAAGTTCAATGCATCAACCATACGTAGCATCTCGTCAATGTTACGGCCTAGTGGCAGGTCGTTAACGACTTGATGGCGAACAACACCGTCTTCGTCGATCAAGAATGAACCA
The DNA here is from genome assembly GCF_001996245.1 of Salinivibrio sp. MA607. Lineage (NCBI taxonomy): Bacteria > Pseudomonadati > Pseudomonadota > Gammaproteobacteria > Vibrionales > Vibrionaceae > Salinivibrio > Salinivibrio sp. MA607. The sequence goes on from NZ_MUFJ01000039.1 coordinate 23,548, forward strand.
CGGAATGCAACGCCCGCTTCTGGGTGTTCAACATCGTATGCTTTACAAATTTCGTGCTTCACATCAGCAACCAGTGGATATTTTACTGCGCCGATACCGCCATCATCGATAGCTGTCTTACGCCATGCGTTGTGTGAGAACTGAGAGTCGATAGACACACCGATTACCTCAACACCTTTAGCTTGGAAATCGCTCAGGCGCTTATCGAATGCGATCAGCTCTGATGGGCACACGAAAGTGAAGTCGAGTGGGTAGAAAAAGACAACTGCTTTTTTGCCTTTGGTGAACTCTTTCAGGTTGAAGTTATCAACGATTTCGCCATTACCTAGTACGGCAGCGGCAGTAAAATCTGGTGCTTGACGACCTACGAGTACCATATCTCAGCTCCTATTTAATTGTTGTCCTGATAATCAGGTTCCTATATAAGCGAGACAAACTATAGCTAACTTGTTAGATTGAAAAAAGTGGAATTAATAGATTGTTATAATCGGAAAATACGATTGTTTAAAATATGACGTTATGAACAAATATCCTTCATTAAAGCAGCTACACTATCTGGTTACCCTGTCAGAAACGCGTCACTTTGGTGAGGCGGCGAAATTATGCTTTGTCAGCCAGTCGACACTGAGCGCAGGGATTCAAAATCTAGAAGAGTTGATTGGAGCACAGCTGATTGAGCGTGACAATAAAACCTTAGTCCTCACCGGCATGGGTGAAGAGGTGGTACGCCGAAGCCGGGAGATTCTCGCCCGTAGCCAAGATCTTATGGAGCTAACGCAAGTTAAGTCTGATCCCATGCATGGTAAGGTGCGTTTAGGGTGTATTCCGACCATTGCACCTTTTTTACTCTGTGATGTGGTCAAGCAAGTCAATCAACACTATCCAAATTTAGATTTACTGCTGCGCGAGGATACTACCGCCAATTTACTCACGGCGCTTAAACATGGCGAAATGGACATATTGATCCTTGCACTCCCCATGGATATTGGCACCATGACGCGTCGAATTGTTGGCCGCGATCCCTTTAAAATGGTCATGAGCGGCAAACAAGCAGCACAGCTTACATTGCCCGTTGATTATGAATCCCTCCCCGATGAGTCTGTCTTTTTATTAGAGCGTGAACACTGTCTCACCGACCATGCTGTCTCTGCCTGTCAGATGACTGCCTCGCAGAAGATTAATCCTTTTATGGCGACCAGTTTACATACCTTGGTGCAAATGGTGGCCAACGGCAATGGTGTGACCTTTATACCGCAAATGGCGATTGATCATGGTTTAATTGCTAATTTAGATGTGCATCTAGAAACCCCACCAGGAAAAGCAGCCTATCGTGATATCGGCATGGTATGGCGGCCATCTTCCAGTCGATTAGAGACCTTTAATAATCTCGCTGATCTGGTGACAGGACTGCTTTCCCCAACAGGTAAAGACATATTGACCGAAAATCAGTGATAAATTCTATATTAAAGGTAAAAAATTAGTTTTATATTCTGTTTGAG